>CAXTUE010000294.1:0-5549 GCA_964247355.1 uncultured Ktedonobacteraceae bacterium
GGGAGATACGGAAGAGGACCGGCTCCAGGATGGCGCAAGAAATGCATGGATGACTGTCTCGTGGCGCAATTTCACGTTTGATGTCATTATGATGCGTTGGACTGGTGATATGCACCAAATGTATCACTTCTGGATTGTAGCGGACGTACAGGTAGCAGCCAGAGAGTTTATGCTAGAAGTATGTCGTTGGAATGCGGATGTACGGGGTGAGGTACTCGTATTCACAGGCGGGTGCTGGCAGAAAGATGCACGTCTCTTTGAAGCTATCAAAAGCTCTAACTTCGACAACTTGATTTTGAAGGGGGACTTGAAGCAAGAACTATACCAGGACCTTGTGCAGTTCTTTGGCGCACGTTCCACCTATGAGATGTACGGTATTCCCTGGAAACGTGGTATTCTGCTCGTTGGTCCTCCAGGAAATGGCAAAACTCATACCGTCAAAGCCATTATCAATGCCATGGATCAGCCCTGTCTCTATGTCAAAAGCTTTAATGCCGAGTATCGCACTGACGAAGACAATATTCGTGAGGTCTTTGAGCGAGCACGCAGGTCCGCCCCTTGCATTCTTGTCTTAGAGGATTTGGACTCGTTGCTTACTCCGCAAAATCGCTCATTTTTTCTGAACGAGCTAGACGGTTTCGCGGCCAATACCGGCATTGTTGCCCTCGCCACAACCAACCATCCAGAGCGACTAGACCCGGCCATTCTCGACCGCCCCAGCCGCTTTGACCGCAAATATCCCTTTGATCTACCAGAGCTAACGGAACGGCAAGCCTACATCGACATGTGGAATGCATCACTACAACCAGCCGTTCGTCTCTCTGACGAAGCTACCCACAAGCTTAGCGAACTCACTGAAGGATTTTCGTTTGCCTATCTCAAAGAACTCTTCCTCTCCTCTATGATGCGCTGGGTTTCACACACTCAGCAAGGCACTATGGAAGAAGCTATGCTTGGGCAGGTCAATACGCTCCGCGAGCAGATGGTTAGCGCAATCGCCCTCGAAGCAGACGAATCATCGCCAGAGCAACAAACCCCCATGATGGGAAGAAGTGTCAGGATAAGCAGAAGGATGTAACTATTCGTCATGTAACCAGGATTGTTCCCTGTGAGCAATCTGTAGGGGTCTAATTCCATTACACCCGTGTCGGCAATGAATTGTGTCGGAGGATTGTTGTTACATTTCATCAATCCTGTCTACCATTTCATTTATTCCTGTTTCGAGAAGCACTAATCTACTCATTCGGTTTCACTAGTCTCTCTACTGTGCATCATCTTGACTCCATCCCCCTCACATGCTACAGTGGACACGACAATTATAAGCATGTCACAGGACAACATCATGAAAACAAACGAACTGCTAAGTGCCACCGTCGAAGAATACCTGGAAACCGTCTACAACATGAGCATGGAAGGCGAAGTCGTCATCGGCGCGCGCCTCGCCCAAAAATTTGGCGTCTCTGCTCCCACCGTCACCGAAATGTTAAAACGCCTCGTCCGCGATGGCTACATCGAGATGGATCAAAGGCGTCTGGTAACACTCACCGAGATGGGCAATACTGCCGCCGAAGCCGTTCTGCGCCGTCACCGCCTGACCGAACGCTTCCTTGTCGATATGCTCAACATGCCGTGGCACCAGGTTCACGAAGAGGCATGTCGCCTGGAACATTTCATCTCCGGCGCGGTTGAGGCGCGTGTCATCGCCAGCCTCAGCAACCCTACCACCTGTCCTCATGGCAATCCTATCCCCGGCTCCGTCGATGCACGCAACTATCTCAAAAACAACAACGCACTGCGTCTCTCCACAATCTCCCCCGGCGAAACCGTCACCCTCCTATGCATCTCAGAAGTGGTCGAGGACGAGGAAGCCCTGATCCGCTACTTCGAGGAGAAAGGCTTAATGCCCGGCATGCATCTAACTGTGCTCAACAAAAACGCAACCAGCACCGAAGAGCACACCGAAAACCTGCTTCTACGCGTGGAAGATCGCGATGTATCTATCAGTCCCGCATCCGCCGCGAAATTATGGGTAACACGCTAAAACGTGATATGTACCGGAGACCCTTGACGCTCTTGTTAGCCTGTGCTAATATCTTACTAGCTAAGTAGGAATTAACATGGTATGACAAATGCCATATGTCACGTTATAAGAAAGTGTGTACTTCAATGATTGCTGCATTTGTTCTTTTCTTACGAGAAGGATTAGAGGCAAGCCTGATTGTCAGTCTGCTCTTCGCGGCACTCCGACAACTTGGAATGACCCATCAAGCGCGTGCGGTCTGGATTGGCGTAGGACTCGCTGTTCTCGGCTCGTTGCTCGGTGGAGTTGCACTTTACGTCACGATACATGACTACGTAGGATCAACATTTCAAAGCATTTTTGAGACCGTTACCTACCTCGTCGCGGTTGTGCTCTTAACAACTATGACCTTTTGGATGCAAAGCCATAGCCGCTCGATGAAAAAAGAATTTGTAGCGAAAGCTAGTGCTGCTAGTTCTGGCCTGGCTTTAGGCTTGCTCGCATTCTCAACCGTTGGGCGCGAAGGACTAGAAACTGCTGTGTTCACACTGGCCTTTGCCTTTCAAACAAGTGGTCTTCTGCTCCTTATTGGGGCCGCGCTTGGCCTGCTTGTCTCCATTGGTCTGTGTGTCATGATCTATCGCCTTGGCTATCGTCTTGATTACCGCCTGTTTTTCCGTGTCATGGGTATTGTCCTCTTGTTCTTCGCGGCTGGCCTGCTCGGAAATGCTATCCAAAACATGCAAGGGCTAAACTGGATTGCTTTCGGCACCACTCCCCTCTGGAATACGGCGCACGTTCTCAGTGAAGATAGTACGCTTGGAGACATACTCCACACGTTCCTGGGCTATGCTGAGTCTCCCACTGTTCTGCAAGCTATCTTCTATACGACTTACCTGTTTATTGCTGGTGGTATCTTCTTCTGGCTTACCCGTAAGCCAACCCCTTCAAAGCCACAGCTACCAAATACTTCGACAACTGCAAGGCGTGAAATGTCAGCAACTCGTGCGTAAAAAGCGTAAAGCAAAAAGAGAAGCAATACAGTGTATTGCTTCTCTTTTTGCTCTACTTCCTTAGTTGTCCATTGGATGCTTCTTGTTGAACACTTACTCTATATCTGCTTCCTCAGCCTTATAGTTCAAGAATGCTAAATGATACGCCTCGTAATTCCGAAAGAAGCGAGCAAAAATCTCTGTCCCATGAACCAATTTATCGTCGACTACTTGCCGCACAACAACCCTTTGCTTCAGTGACCACGTTATCGTCTCCCCATACTGATTCTTGTAGCTGAATGGCTCTTGAACAAGTTGCACCGCCTGTCTCTCAGCATCCTCCTCAGAAGCAGCCACAAGCAGCGTAAAAGTTTCCTCGTACAGTAGTGCTTTGTCTACACTATCAGAGGTTGACTCATATACAGCTACAGCAACATAAAAGGATGAAGGCTTTTGCTCTTTTTCAGTATCCATAATAGACTCCTCTACTATCTAATGTATGGCTCATAATGATGCGGATCGAAAATTTACTCCGGGAGTTCATGGTAATAGGTTCACGGACGCCCACAAGGGAACTGACCCTACTATAACACACTGAATTGCGTCGTAGCATATCTTGTCGTATATGGTAGGGTCAGTTCCCATAGGCGTTAACTTAAACTGAAGAGAGGTCTGTGATTGAGCTAGGGCGCCCGCAAGGGGAACGCCCCTCCCATACCTCAACCCGCTCCCACTGCGCTCTCGTGGTATGGGAGGGGCGTTCCGCCCTGGTCCCCATCCGAGCCTTACGTTAACGCCTATGGGGTCAGTTCCCTTCTGGACGTCCGTTATCATCTCATCTCTATGTAAGCGTTCATACGCTTGTTACTTCTTCAACAAAATAAATAAATTACTATATTCGTAATGAAAAATAGGAATTATCAATAAATTCGTAAATATATTACTCGAAGCTTGCTATTTTCTTTTTCTTTGGGTACACTTAAAGAAAGCAGTTACGATAACATGTATTTTTAGTATGAAACCGCTACATGTGCAACAGAAAATTCATACACGATTTTGTGTGCGTTTTTCTCGGAAAGGAGCTTCTATGCTTCGGAACCCTATTACAGTAAGTCCAAAACTTGTACAAGAAATCACCGCCCGCGAGGATGCTGAGTTCAGGAAGCGTACACCGCGCTCACAAGAAATTCATACACGCGGTTTAGCACCACTTCCGCTCGGTGTTGCTAGCTCATTCCAGGCCGTTCCTCCCTATCCATTGTTTATCAGTCGTGCCGAGGGCAGTCACATCTGGGATTATGACGGCAACGAGTACGCAGACTTCCACCTTGCGTTCGGTAGTCTACTCGTCGGACACTCACACCCCGTCCTGGTCAAAGCTTTGCGCGAACAACTCGGCAATGGTAGCCTCTATTCCTTGCCCAGTGCCGAAGTTGTCTTTCTTGCCGAAGAACTGGTACGCCGTTTCGCACCTATCGAGCAAGTACGCTTCTCGAACTCCGGTACAGAGGCCACAATGGATGCCCTACGACTGGCGCGCGCGCACAAGAAGCGCGACAAGATCGTCAAAATCGAGGGTGCTTATCATGGCCATCATGACTCTGTTATGATGAGCACCAAGCCATCGAGAGAAGCCGCAGGTCCAGCAGAGCACCCCAATACGGTACCCGCATCACAAGGTATCCCAGCCGATGTCAAAACAAACGTTGTCATCGCGCCATATAACGATGCAGAAGCCCTCGACCGCATTCTGACTGAGCACAAAGGCGAGGTCGCCGCCGTCATCACCGAAGCTGTGCTGATGAACGTCGGTATTATGATGCCAGACGAAGGCTTTCTACAGAGCGTACGCGAGATCACGCGTCGTCATGATGTATTGCTCATTTTCGATGAGGTGAAGACGGGCGTCACCGTTGCTCCTGGTGGCGTCACAGAAATCTATCCGGTTGAGCCTGATCTGATCTGTCTTGCCAAGTCTATCGGCGGTGGTATGCCCATTGGTGCCTTTGGTGGACGTAAAGAGATCATGGATCACATCAGTAGCGGTGAAGTGCTACACCTCGGAACCTTCAACGGCAACCCGATGTCGATGCGCGCCGGTCTGGTAACGCTCACAGAAATCTTCACGCCAGAAGCTCATGCTCATGCCAATGGACTCTCCAAGCAGCTTGCCGATGGCTATGCTGGCATTATCGAAGAATTCGATCTACCTATGCACGTAGCCCAGATTGGTGCCAAAGGCTGCGCCATGTTCCGCTACCAGCGCGCGCGTAACTACCGCGCATGGTGGGATATCGACATGGAACTCTCCTATGCCTACTGGCTCTTCCTGGTCAATCGTGGCATTCTCTTCCCGCCAGGACTCGACGACCAGTGGACCATCTCAGTACAGCACACCCAAGAGGACATCGACCATCACATGCATGTCTTCCGCCAGTTCGTCTCCGAACTAACACGCTAGTATATGCGATAAATCGTCTCTACACGCGGACGCGGGGGAAAACGTGGAAAAAAAAAAAAACACGTAGTAGGGTGCC
>CAXTUE010000294.1:5559-6423 GCA_964247355.1 uncultured Ktedonobacteraceae bacterium
ACGAAACCTCTGGTTTCGTAGGGACCAGGTTTCCCGCGTCCGCAGACGGGCAATTCATTGCCTATAACCCGTACACTGTTAAAAAAGAAGAAAAAGCCCCCAACACAGGTCAATAACGTAGTATCAGTAGTACTGCTAGTACCTCCGCATTGAATTTGCTGTTTCTAACGTTATGTAGTAGTATGGAAGAGAATACTTTCCCTGTTCCAACGCCTTCCACGAAAGTTCATATATTGTTACATGCAAAATAGCAATTTTTATGTAAAGTAGTAGAGAATGAATAACGATATATCGCTCATTGAGACACAAAAACAACCGATTGTGGGAGGATCATCTATTAGACCACCTACTAACCGAGCCTACAGGAATAGGAATTTTTCCTTATTCTGGCATGATCGGCTTGTCCAGGGCGGACTTATCCTTTCAATGGCTCTTTACTATCTAACAAGCAATCCAAACATTCATATAGCTCATCTCTCACTGACCTCTTCTATCTTTCATAACCCGCTTGCGTCGCTGCCTTTTTTACTCATTTTTGCCGTACTTTGTTGGTATCGTCTATCATTCGCTGTGGCCTTGCTACCATTATCTCTACCATATTATCTTCATCAAAAACTGGTCTTTGGTCGCTATGAATTTAGTCTTGTCGAAGTAACACTCGCCACCTGTGTACTTGTTGTGCTACTCCAGATCATTGTGCAACGCCAGCACTGGCCCTACTGGTCGTCACTGCGTCGGCTACACCATCGCTTAGGTCCATTTATTATGCCTATCCTGGTCTTCTCTAGCTTCGCAGCATTTGCTATTCTTATAGCCTTTAGGCATGACCTTGCTCTTCGAGCCTTTCGCGAAGAGGTCTTTGAT
>CAXTUE010000295.1:0-6422 GCA_964247355.1 uncultured Ktedonobacteraceae bacterium
GTCCCTACCACTCCTAAAATCATTTCACAGTAACTTGAATACTATGATAGCCAGAGGAGCCATCGGGCAACGGTGGCGCGAGACCTGGGTCCTGTACATTGCCCTGCAAATCAATGGCGCGCACAATAACTGTGTACATGCCTGACGCTGGTTGCCAGGGCAGTTCCCATAGTACCCACGTCAGAGCCGAGAGCGGACGTTTGAGCACGGCCTTGTTCCATGTCTGCCCCATATCGAAACTAACATCAACTTGACTGATACCTGCATTGCCAGAGAAGGCCACACCCGCAATAGAGGTCGGTTTGTTTGCCGAAATTGTGACTCCTGTAAGCGGCGTATCAATACGCGAGGTCAGGCGTATTGGGGCGGCATCGCTCCAACCACGCTGCTGCCAGTAGCCTTGAAAATCCGTGTTGACAACCTCGATGCGCGTGATCCATTTGACATGCTTCATGCCATAAATGCCCGGCACCAGCAAGCGTAGTGGAAAGCCACGACCTTGTGGCAATGTGGCGCCATTCATACGAAATGCGAGCAGTGTGGTTGGCTCTAACGCTTTTGAAAGATGAATGCTATCACTGTAATCATCTGCCGCATAGAGCACAACCTTTGTTGCCCCTGGCTTGATTGCTTCACCACGCGCTAAGAGGTCGGCAAGCGGAATACCTTCCCACAAAGCACTACTCATGTACGGTCCACCAACCTCGTTGCTGATACACATCATCGACTCATATTGCTGCTTCGTCGGGAGCGCGATCAGTTCATTGTAATTCAGCGAGAACGGTCGCGCGATTTCTCCGTCTACGGAGAGATGCCACGTATTGCCGTTGACAGTAGGATCGGAAAAGAGATTTTTCGAGACGACATAGTACTGTTCGTTGGGCGTGATCTCTTTTGAAAGCAACTGCACCGGCTTTATGTCACCATAGTTTGGCGTTGGCGCAGGCACGATCTTCTTTTGATAACCCTGTAGAATTTTTGGTGCCGTTGTTGTACTGGTCGCACTCCCCCCACTTGTAAGACCTTGCGCACCCGTGATGAAACGCCATGCCAGCACACCAAATGCCCCTAGACCGACAAGCTGAATGCCGTGTATCACAAGTTCACGCCGTCTCTCGCTTTTTGCCTGCACCTCCACAGGAGCATTCACTAAACGAACGCGACGCTCGACAAGCTGATGTTGCAATAACACGAACGAGCCAGCAAATACAACGCCGACCGCCGCAAGACTCACGATGGTGTTGACAACACCAATTACAAGATATGCTCCAAAGACACCAACGCCTGTTATCGGTAGCAGTACTACACCGGTGAGCAGTAAGAGTACCAGTATGAGCACTATCCCAGCAAGCCAGGAAAGCTGTTCCTGCCCTGTTTTCTCCGCTTTGAGTCTTCCCACAAGCAGCGTACAAAGGCCGCCACTTACCGCAAAGACAAGCACCTGTCCAACTATAATGCAATAAAAAAAGTAGTGTTTGGCATCACCACCAATAAGCTCGTGCAACGTATTGAATGTCGAGGGCGACATCAACTGTGTTAAAGCGGACCCAAATACTTCTGGCAAAGAGATGCCATTAAGGGTGACGCTCAGCAGCAACATAAGCACAGTCGCTATACTACCCGCTCCCAGACCGGCAAGAAAGCCATTCCAGAACCGTTGTTTGCGCGTAAAAAGTATCTTTTCCATATTTTTCGCTTCATCATTATTTATCAGAACTACATGTATCATAACAGACACGAACAGGGAAGGGTAATTTGACAGCACAATATTCCTGCTTATATGGAGTCGCCTGTAGGGACCGATGTATCACGTCCTTGTTGAGAGTCGAAATGCTAGAAGGACGTGATACATCGGTCCCTACAAAGATTGACAACTCCTATATCGTCAGGTATTATATCCGTAGCAGATATATCCACTAACGACATAGAAAGAGAAATTCATTGACAACTCAGCTCGAACTCGCGCCAAGTGCTTTCATCGACTTGCAAATGCATACTACTTATAGTGATGGCACATGGTTGCCCGACCAACTGATTGACTACTTAGTGAGCGAACACTTTGGCTTAGTTGCGATCACTGACCATGATCGTGTTGATACTGCCATCGCGCTACAACAACTTGCAGCAGAGAAGCGTCTTCCTCTGCTCACTGCTGTAGAAATGACCACATCATGGAAAGGTGAACCGACCGATGTGCTCTGCTATGGATTTGCTCCTGAACAGAACGAGTTGCAGGACTTGACGCACGATATTACACGTCGACAACGCGAAAACACAGAGAAGGTCTGTCAAAACCTCCGAAAGATCGGGGTGTCCTTTTCTCAGAATGAACTAGATGACCTTCTGGCAAAACCAACTGTACAGCACCCTCATGAACTGATTGCATTCTTAGAAAAACGAGGTCATGGAACTGGAGAGCTAGATGCGTGGACATTGATCGAGGATGCAGGTTTCCTTTTAGCCACTAACGATATTGTAGATGTTGTTGACGCGACGCATCGTAGTGGGGGAGTGTGTCTTCTCGCTCATCCAGGACGAGGAGACGGCTTCACCTGCTATGATAGCGAGCTACTTGACGAACTTCGAAAGCGGGTTCCCATCGACGGCCTTGAAGTCTATTATCCTGCCCATACATCAGAGCAGATTGCCATGTATCTGGATTATGCCGAGAAGCACCAGCTTCTAACCAGTTCCGGTTCAGACTCTCATAGTCCAGAGAAGAAACCTATCAAATATCGAGCCGATTTGAGCAGACGTTTCTTAGAACGGCTAGGCGTTCGAGTCAAGTAGAAACATCTCCTGGCATGACAGATGCGGGTAATTACAAATGTTCAAGCAACTTTTAGCGAGGAGGTATGATGAAACACACCGAACGCGATCCAGCATCACTCTTACCGCTTACGCCCGCCGTGTTCTCGATTCTACTCGCGTTGGCGGATGGCGAAAAGCATGGGTACGGCATTATGCAAGAGGTGGCGGCACGGACAGATGGCAAACAGCGTATGGGACCAGGAACGCTCTATGGCTCGATTAAGCGTATGCTGAACGATGGCTTGATTGCCGAATCGGAAGAGCGACCTGCTCCCACATTGGACGACGAACGCCGTCGCTACTATCGTTTAACAGGTTTTGGGCAACGGGTCGCACAGGCAGAGGCGCAACGCCTGGAACAATTGCTACACATCGCACAGATTAAAAACCTCTTGCCGGGACTGGATACGACAGGGGGTATGGCATGAACACACAATCTCTTTCTCCGCACTCAGCAAGTCGTGCTGAAAAGCTGTATCGCTCGTTGTTATTGCTCTATCCAGCTTCATTTAGACATGCTTACGAACACGAAATGCTGCAAACATTTCGCGACTGCTACCGCGACACACTACAACACGAAGGTGTAGCTGGTTTGGCACATCTGTGGAACCTTGTTCTACGCGACCTTGTTGTAACCGCTTGCTCTGAAAACGTACAAGCCATCAGTAGTTTCTTGAAGCAGATGCTTGGCTTACAAGTAACGGCGGCCCTGACAATATTACCGCCGTCGTGATACGTATTTCACTAGCTCACAAGTAACAAAAAATGTCGATACAGGATAACAGCCGCGCTTAGCGTATCTGTTGTCCTGTATTCATACCTTCGTCATGGATAATGATATCGCCGGTATGCTCGACATGCACCTCTTCG
The DNA here is from genome assembly GCA_964247355.1 of uncultured Ktedonobacteraceae bacterium. GTDB lineage: Bacteria > Chloroflexota > Ktedonobacteria > Ktedonobacterales > Ktedonobacteraceae > JBBQVS01. The sequence goes on from CAXTUE010000295.1 coordinate 3,682, forward strand.
TGCTTCACAGTGTCCGATATCTGTTGCGTCTCCTGCACTTGCTGCTTGTGCACAACAATCTCTTCAACCACTACCGTTTGCTTGTTCAGCATGACTTGCTCTTCACGCACAAGAATGCGTATTGTGCCACCATCTTTCAACATTTCGCTGCCGTCAACTACGTTTAGACCTGTTGTATCAGTAGCAGTACGCATATCAGGACGTGTAATATTGCCCATCGTTCCTACATTTGCCCCAGCAGTATTTGCAGCAGCAGAGCGGTCTTGCTGTGATGGCACACGCTCAATACTTACTTCTTCACGCGTGACAGGAATGGTGAAGGTTTTGTTTTCAGTAATAACACGTTTGGTAATAATTACTTCACCTGTCTGCACAACCTGTTTGTTGACCTGCAAACGCTCTTCACGAATCGGCACAATGCGACTACCGCCCATACGTGTTGTATCTGCCGAGGAGTCATAGGCACCAAAGCGGTAAAGAATATCACTTGCCTCTTTTTGGTGTCCATAGGGTTGTACTGTGACAACAAAGTTGCCAGCCTCTAGCTCATGCTGATAGAAAGGTATGTCCTCTTGCGCGATACCTGAACTTACCAGTTCGTTTGGGGCAGCCGCAACTGTATCGGGTAGATTGTCGTTTTTACGCGAGAAGAGATTCATGATACCACCGCGCGCGTTACCACTGGTATGTCCCAGTAGATTAATCTGGTCATTTCTAAAACCAGCATGCCTCAATTCATTCATCGCTTGCTCGGCAAGTGCATGGTCGCGGAAGACACCGATCACCATTGACTCTTCTGTCATTGCCATAATTAAGTACGCTCCCTCTTCATAGTTTATATTCTTCTAACTTTCGTAGAAAGATGGCATATGTATGTTCTCTTTATACACGCTAAGCATCCATAGAAAGATGCGTTCGGAATATTGACACGTTCCATATTAGTGAGTAAACGCATACAGGTTGCCGTCATATGCGCCTACGAAGAGCCATGAGGGTAGAATCGCTGGCGACGAGGAGAGAGTGGTATGCAGAGATGTGTACTGCAATTGCTGGCCGTTTGTGATATTGAGGACAGCGATACCGCCATCGCCCGGCTCAAAGCCGTCGCCAAGCGGTAAATAAAGCGCCTGGCCAATGATGGCTGGTGAGGCATAGACAATCGTGGGCAGGTCGTGGTGCCAGTTTGTGCTACCGTTTTGTGCATTCAATGCCCATGCAGTTGCCTTCTGCCCTGTAACACTTACAGCGTACACTATGCCGTTTGCGTATGCCGGAGAACTGAAAACGTGATCGCCCACATGTGTCTGCCATAAGAGATGGCCTGTTTTCGCATTTAGCGTATACATATTACCATTTTTGCCACCCACAACCACACGCAATTGTTTATGGCTATCCCGGTACAGTAATGGGCCAGCACCAACATCGGTATCGCCCACATCTTGCACAACTGACCGCCAGTGCCATAATACATGACCGGTATTTAGATTGAATGCCTGCACACCATCATCTGGATCGCCGGTTCCGACGTAGACTGTATTGCTGGCCGCATCAATGACAGGCGAACTCCATACGCCGCCACCTTGTTTACCGCCTTGCTCGATATAGGCGCGCCAGCGTAGTTTGCCCGTTGCGATATCATAGGCCAGCACTTGCCCCGCTTTCTTCGGATTTTCGCTGAGGGTTGAGGCAACACCGATAATCAAAAGGCCGTTCGCGATAGCGGGCGATGACCATACCTTCGCGCCAGGAGTATCGACGCGTGTTTGCCAGCGCACAAAGCCATCTTTCGTATTGATGCCATAGATAACTCCACTGAGCGAGGCTACATATAACGTATTGTTGACAAGTGCCGGTGTACCAAAAAATGCATCATCACCCTGAATCTGCCACAACATTCGCGCACTCTGAATGTCGAGTGCGGTCAGCGTCATATCGGTTGAAGCAATATAGACCACACCGCCTTGTACCACTGGCGATGAGAAGACGGAGGCGCGTGTACAAAACGTCCACGCAAGGTGTAGCAGGCCACTGCTCTTGCCAGTAGCAGGAGGTGCCACACCATCGCGATTGCTGTCGCCCCGAAAGGTGGTCCAGTTGCCCTGCGCTGCCGGAGCGGTTGCAGTACTTACAACTCTAGGTACAACACCATTACTCTTGCACATAGTTGGCACTGGTGTCTTAGTGACTTTTGGTGGCGTATTCGTTGTCGCGCACGCGCTTAGAAGCAAAACACACAAAATAAGTGCAATGCTACACAATCTTGTCTTCATACACAGATGGTAGCATATGTAACCCGTAGGGGTCTAATTCTATTACATCCTGTCAGCAATTGACCATGTTGGAAGAAACGTTTCATCGTCATCTCAAACATTGCCTATCGCTAACAAGGTGTAATAGAATTAGACTCCTACAAGCTCGACAATAGAAAGTCTTCCATGTTACACTAATATCTAACATGAGGAAAATTTATGGAAGGGGACTGCGGCGAATTTGAAATCATGGGATTCTAACATAAAGCGTTTAGTGCATGCTGATCCACCAGCATTTGTAGAGTGGTTATTACCAGAAGCGGAGTTCATCGAGGAACTTCCTACCAAAGTTGAAATTCTGCAACGAGAGGTTGACGCGTTACTCAGAGTAACATACAAGAATCAACCGATGTTGCTACATATTGAATTTCAGACGTACAATGATCCAACGATGGGCAAACGACTCATGACGTATAATACAATATTGATGAA
>CAXTUE010000296.1:0-6409 GCA_964247355.1 uncultured Ktedonobacteraceae bacterium
ATCATTAGCTATTTCTTCACCAAAGATTTAGAAAGGAGTTGTCAACAAGAACAGGCGTTTAGTCAAAGAAAGCACTAACCATGTATAATCAACCAGATTGGTCTTCTCTTACATTATTAGAACTGCTTGAGAAAGCCCACGAATTCTCAGAAAAAACGTATTCGAGTTCATTGAGTACTCTTGCTTTTCTTGAACGAGCAATAGATGCTAGTCCCGAACGTACTGGCTTAGGAGAAGAAATTGCTGGACTACTTGAGAAAGCAAAATTTATCTCAGGAGTTCTCTTCTGAAAGATAACCATTTGTTCCTTATTTCCGAGCAGCATTTACAACGCGTCTCACAGCCTCATATGAAACATTATAATAGCTTGCTATTTGACGAAGTGTTTCACCTTGTTCAATCCGAAGTAAGACATTAGGCCATTCAGACTGAGGTATTTTCCATTGAAGTTGAGAAGGACCTGGACGACGTTGAACTTCTGTGATATGCTCATGGATGTAAGTAGGAACACCGTCTATTGAAGTAGGAATGAGTATGCTTTCAGGAACAAAGGCAAGTGGCGACCGAAGGCCCGTTGCCCGTCGATTCCGCTAGAAGACACAAATAAGGGACGCCGACAAGAAAAGCCGACGCCCCTTATTTTCATATATACTAACTTTCTTCTCGCTTCAACAATCCAACTAAAGCACCTCAACTTATAGCCACCTGTCTCACCGATACGTCCTCATTTATCAAGGCATAAACTTCTTCCAGTTGTTCAGGTAGTAACTTTCGTTGATTGTATTGAAGTAGTTGCCCGTGCAAAATGGTGGTACTATGAAGTACAATGTCGATGTTCAAGGAAAATCAAGGAGAAGGTACGATGTCAATCGTTGCTCGCACTCTCTAGCGAGAGGGCTTTGATATGACGTGTAACCACAAGCATTATCAGGAGGTTCGTATGCGTTTCTTGCAAGGTCACACCGCACTACTGACAGTAGCCGTACCCAAAGTCAGACGATCCGTTCGAGTCCGTGTCCTCTTCAGCATCAGCATCCTGTTGCTGGCCTGTGTGATACCATTGAGCTTCGTGACTGGTTCTCACACAGTAGAAGCAGCCAGTAGAGCCAATGTACAGACTAGTGGTGGACAGGATAATGCCCGTAGGGGCGATGTCATTGCTAACCTCTTCGAGTGGAACTGGAACTCCGTCGCCTCCGAATGCACCAGCGTCCTGGGACCGGCGGGCTACGGTGGCGTTCAGGTCTCGCCACCTCAAGATTCTCTTTCCCGACAGCCTTCTGCGGGTACACCCATCCACCCGTGGTGGGAGGTCTACCAGCCGGTTGACTATAACCTGACCAGCCGCATGGGGAATGAGAGTCAGTTCAAATCAATGGTCGCCACCTGCCGCAAAGCTGGTGTCAAGGTGTACGTGGACGCGGTGATCAACCACATGACTGGTCAGGGCGACACCTCTTATGGTGGTGTACACTACTCCAAGTATACCTATCCCGGTATCTACACCTCCACGGACTTCCACCACTATCCCGCCGACTGTCCAACGCCCGATGGGAATATCGACGACTTCAACAATTACCTCCAAGTTACAAAGTGTGAGTTGGTATCGCTAGCGGACTTGCGTACCGAGTCGAACAAGGTGCGAGATACCCTCGCAGCCTACCTCAACAAGCTGCTGAGCTATGGTGTCTCAGGTTTCCGCGTTGATGCTGCCAAGCACATCGGACAGGTCGATCTTGCCGCCATCGAGTCGAGGCTACGCAACACCATTGATGGTACTCGTCCCTATTTCGCATTGGAAGTCCAGCTAGGTGGACCTGGAAAGCTGGCTCCACAGGCATTCGAGGGTCAGGGCAGTCTACTCGGCTTCGACTTCGCAACCCAGATTCAAGCAGCCTTCAAGAGCTACACCCAGACACCGATTCCAGGCGGCAACATCACTGATCTCAAGGTCTTCGGTGAGGCGTCCGGGCTGCTCCCAAGCGACAAGACACTCGTGTTCGTGGAGAACCATGATACCGAGCGCAATGGTGCTACGCTGAACTACAAGGATGGCTCGACCAACACGATTGCAACCGAGTTTATGCTCGCCGAAGGCTACGGCACACCACAAGTGTACGCCAGCTTTGCATGGAACAAGAGCGATGACTCTCCACCCTCTGACGCCAACGGCTTCGTCACCAATACCGATTGCAACAAGGGTTGGGTGTGCCAGGACCGTATTACCGGTATCGCCAACATGGTCGGCTGGCACAACTATGTAGGGAACGCCGCAATTGCCAACTGGACCGACGATGGTGTCAACCTGATTGCTTTCAGTCGCGGCAATAGGGGTTGGATCACCATCAATAACGCCACTACTGCCAAAACCATGACCTTCAACACTGGACTGGCACCTGGGACGTACTGCGACATCATTCACGGGAGTATTAGTCAAGGTTCCTGCTCCGGTCCAACCATCACGGTAGGCTCCGGTGGGGTAGCCTCAGTGACCGTTGCTGGCAAGGACTCAGTAGCCCTCGATGGTGCCGCCCGGTTGCGTTAGGCTTATCGACCTTAGCCTGGATAAGACACAGAAGCGACGTGTGATAGAACGCATCCGGTGCTGAGCTTCCATAAGATATGGAAGCTCAGCACCGGATGCGTTCTACCGAGTTCGGCTGGGTAATTAGGGAGTGCTTTGCACTGCTGTTGCTACTCCTCAGTACTCATAGCCTTTAATGGTAATCGTGCCATTTTGATCGTAGAAATGGGCATCATCTACGGCGGCTTCCAGAGCTTGGTATCCTTCCAGACGGCCTGGATACCAAGATTTGAGTCCTTCCAGGTCACAGAGAGGGCGTACATCGGGGTCATCATACGCCATCCCTATAAGCAACGCATGAAACTGATCGATCAGTGCTTGTGGTGCCGTAGAACTGATCGTAAAGTTACAGTGATCGAATGGTGCAGTGCGTGTCAAGATGTGCGTCGTTCCGGCAGGTAGAGTGTCATCAGTCGTAAATTGCAGGTAGTTATATTCAAGTAGACAAGCCGCATCTGCTTTACCAGTTACGAGAGCTTGGGCCGCATGACGCTCACCTCCAATGTGGTCTCCATGTTTGCCAACCAGAATATTATTGTACTGCACAACAAAATCGCTGTTTGGGTTCAGACCGTTAGCATGGAGGTGCGCAAGAGGAAGAAGCGTTGCCTGTGGCGAATCAATTGCCCCTACCGCCACGGTTCGTCCTTTCAGATCAGCAATAGCATGAATGAGCGAATCGTTCGCCACAATCACAACAGACGTTAAGTCTCTATCCGTATCACGCATCGCGATGGCCTGAACGCGTTCTCCTCGCGACTGGGCGAGGCGGCGAGCACGGACCCATGCAAGGGGAGAATTCCATGCCACATGTATGTTTCCATCGAAGAGTGCTTCGACCTGATGCTCATAGTTGGAGTACAGGACGTAGTCCATCAAAAGCCCCTGACGAGCAAAATAGGCTTTGAAGCCCTCCCAGATTGTCACCACCTTTGGATCGTACGCGACTGCTCCCAGCAGTAGCGTCTTTTCTGTCTTCATCTGTATTTTTCACTTTCCACTAGCCGAATAAGGGCATGCCACAGGCAGCTTTGCCGATAAAGTCGTAGAGCGCATCAGTTGTCGGAGCCATGACGGTTGCTGCGCGCGCATCGCGGAAGTGTCGCTCGACCCCAACCTCTTTGCGAAACGCTGCTCCTCCACACACGCGCATTGCGAGGTCCGTCACCTCTGTCGCGGCTTCACCAGCAGCTGCTTTAATCTCAAGCACACGGAGCATTGTATCCTCACGGCCAGTTTCTAGAGCGTTGAGAGTATCGAGGAGCAATGCACGCACCATATCTGTTTTCACACGCATCCGTGCGATATATGCTCGAACGGTGGGCAGATCGGCAATAGATTGTCCCAGATGCTCTAATTTGACCGATCCTACATGGTTTGCGGCTTTGGTTGTGGCACTTTCCATTGTTCCGACACTCAGAGCTGCGTTCATCAGTTGGAAATAGGGAAGGACAATGCCCATCATGATGTCAAAGCCCTTGCCGTCCTCTCCCAACATCGCCTCCTTCGAGACGAGAACGCCCTCAGCTGTCACCGGGCTAGAGTTATTGCCACGTAATCCTAGACCGTTAAATGGGGCTGTGACGTGTAAGCCTTGAGCGTTCGCAGGAACAAGCCAGATAGTGCTCATCCCCTCGGCCTGTAAAGGACCACTTGACCAGACATAACTACTTGCCTGTCCAGCACCCGTAATCCAACTCTTCTTCGCATCAAGACGAACCTGTTCGCCTTTAAGCGTCGCAGTGCTGGTGGGCGCCCAGAAATGGCTGCGTGAACCGGCCTCTGAGAATGCAAGAGTGCTCACATGCGTTCCAGAGGCGATAGCTTCTCTGGTAGAGCGTGGCCCATACGTTTCGATAACGGCTGTTGCGGCGTAATGCATACACACAATCATGGCGGTGGATGCACAGTACTTGCCTATTTGCTCAACAACAAGAGTTGCAGCACGATGGGCCTCGCCAAGTCCTCCCACCTCTTTCGCACTAATAAGTCCTAGAAGACCGACTTTGGCAAGCGCATCAAGGGCCGCTTGTGGATACGCTCCTGTTTGATCGATTTCAAGAGCGGAGGGAGCAATTGTCTCGGAAATGACCGAATCCAACATCGTCAAATAATGTGGACGAGTCGTAGCTGTTGTCAAGGGAAACACCTTTCTGTTTTTAAACACACAGGAATTCTTTGTCGGTTCCTTCCCACACAAAAGCCCTTCTGTTTCCCATTATAGCCCATATAGTAGTGCTAAGGTGGGAAAAACGATAGAATAAAGAGAAACAAAAGGATGAAGTCGAAGATTGAAATACTGCATGAGGAATAAAAATAGAGAAAGGAAAGTGATATTCTCCCTCTTTTTGTTTCACTGCTGCCATCTATGCCAATGTTGAGCTGTCTGACTGATGACCTGTAACGCAGTCTCGCTACCCGATGCCTCTCCCTTCTCAAAGGCTCCTTCGGTCTGTCCCATCTGATTGGTGACATGGGCAAAACAGACCACATCTCGCTGTTTCACGGTGGCGAATGCGTACAGGGCGGCGGCCTCCATCTCTACCGCGAGAATACCTTGCTCCCGACACCACTCGATCTGTGCCTCGGTTTCCCGAAACGGTGCGTCTGTTGTCCAACTTGCTCCTGTATATAGAGGCACCTGTGTGTGATTCCATTGCGTTGAGAGGAGTTCGCGCAGAGACGAGTGCAGGAAACTATAGGGCGATGGAGGCAGATAGTGGTAGCTTGTTCCTTCGTCTCGTAGAGCGCGCTCGATCAGCACAACATAGGGCGGTTGACCGCGCGAAATAATTTGTCCGGCAGAGGTGATACTGAGTAAGAGTTGACATCCCGAAGCAAAGAGTTCTTCCGCGACGAGGACGGCAAATGATGCGCCAACTACCTGTCCGACGATGCCGAACTCTGTTCCATCCTCCACAAATGTGTCCAGTTGTGTGTGATAACACGCCCACGTCGCATGGTGAGAGGCACGATCCGTGGCGTGAAGATGCTCAACAAGGTCTCCATCAGGGTCAAGGACACATATGCGCGGAACGTGTCCAAGGGGAAGTCCTTTTTGTCGCCGCGCCTCACGTAATAAGTTCTCGACCGTAAATACTGAGGGGGCTGCATAATCTTTATGGGCGAGAAGAGGAGCTACGCCTTCCTGATTGTGTGGCATGACTTCCTCGTATACTTTCTCCTGTTGCTTGTTGTCTGCTGAAACTTCTTTCACGTTTTCCTTCCTAATTTACTTGCCAGGTAATTTATACAAGACCGGGGATACCGCCTTCAAATACTCATGCTATACTAATGAAAAGAGAAACATATGAACACGTATTATAACGAACGACACGCACGAAACTATAACAGACAGTGGCGCACATTTACTGAGCGAACACTGGGCGAAGTCTTTCCTTTCTTAGAGAGGATTGCGCTTTCAAAGCAACAGGAGCAGAGGTTACGGATCCTGGATGTAGCATGTGGAACAGGAATTTTGCTTAAGCATCTTGCCTCGTGCTTTCCTGACGCGGAACTGTATGGTATTGATGCCAGTTCAGACATGCTAGATCAAGCGCGACATACACTAAGCGATCTACCACAGGTTCATGTGATACAGGCAGAAGTTGGTTCAGGTGAACGAGCCAACCTTCCATTCGCCCTTGAGTCGTTTAATATTATTACCTGCACTAATACCTTGCATTATTTTCGCGACGTAAAAGCGGCACTACTAGAACTACAACATCTACTCGTTCCTACCGGACATCTTGTCCTAGAAGACTATGTTCTGAGGAGTTCCCCTTTTCCCTGGCACACCTTTGAATGGGCCATTAAGCTCTATGA
>CAXTUE010000297.1:0-4510 GCA_964247355.1 uncultured Ktedonobacteraceae bacterium
CCCTTTATGTTCGCCTAGCCCTGTCTGGGCATAGGTGCATGTCTGGTAAATCGGGGTCATGATCGCGCCCGAAGTTGGGTCTGGCTCCTGTCCCGCATGAATAGCTTTAGTAGAAAATTTCATAACAAACTAACTCCTCAAAAATGGGCGCATATATGAAGTGGATGCGTTAACGCTGTCATTGTAAGATGCGAAAAATATAACATCAGGTGAGAGAAAGTACAACAAATAAGGACTGATGTTCATACTAATGTAACCAAAAATGTATGTGGAAATATTCCTGCTGTGAATGAATGGTACATGTGGGGTGATTTGTTGCGGAGAGGGTGTAATAGATGGAGCTTGAAACATTTATCAGGATACGAAACGTTCGTAGGGGTCTAATTCTATTACACCCGTGTTGGCGATTGACCGTGTAAAGGGGTGTTGAGACGTTTCATCAATCCTGTGGACGACTGCAGTTGCCGACGCGGGTGTAATGAATTAGACCCCTACAGTTGATCAAATTTAGTGAATGAGAGCCATGCGGCGAATCGTTCTCTTATATGATATGCTATAAAAAATAGGACGATGTTTATATTTGGGCAAGGGAACAGAGCATGGGTAATACATCCCCACTACAACAAACGAATCAACATAACATATCACATACAAAACTAAGGGTTGGCGTGATGCTTGTGCATGGCTTGAACGGTAGCAAGCATGATATGGAGGAACTCAACGATCTTTTTTACGCGCAGGGGATGGTGGTGGAAAATATTTTGTTGCCGGGGCATGGCAGTCATGTACGGGATATGTTACCGCTTGGCTGGCCGGAATGGGCGGAGGCGGTACGCGCAGAACTGCATACGCTTAAGCAGCGTTGCGATGTTGTTTTTCTCATTGGACATTCGCTGGGTGGTGCATTATGTCTGCATGCTGCCGCGCGCGAAGAGGTTGCAGGCATAGTGACGATGTGCGCTCCCATTACGATGCATCCGTGGATGATGCCCGCTATTCAACTCGCAAAGCGTGTTACGCCTCTGTTACCGACATTGCGCGAGGATGTGCGCGATCCAGAGGCGCGTCGCCGCTATACACGCGATGTTTATCGCTGGACGCCGATGGCCCCTGTTGAAAGTATGCTACGATTTTTGCCACAGGTGCGTCGTGAATTAAAGCAGATTACCGCGCCAGCTCTGGGCATGGCTGCGGTACGTGATCATGTTGTGCCAGCGCGCGATGGGCGCGAAATCTACCACTTGCTTGGTTCGCAAGAGAAACATCTGGTAATGTTTCATCGTTCCTATCACGTTATCATGAAAGACCATGACCGCGAAGAGGTTTTCGCGAAGACGATTGCCTTTGTGCAACGCCATGTCGAAAGGCTAGAGCAAGCAAAGAAAGCGAACGTAGTGTGACACAGCAAGTAGACAATCGTCCATCTCAACGAGTTCCGAGTCCTTCATCGAAGCAAACGAAGATTTTTTCTCAAAAGGGGATACTTGTGTTGCTGGCACTTGTTGGCATGCTTTTCTTGCTTTTTACGGGTCAGCTCGTCTGGGACTTATCGCAGGTGGTTGCGCGCAGAACGAGTAGTGTTTCGCGTCCGACGCCAACGGTCAACCCAAATAAAGATGTTGGCCCTTTGCTGCCGCCTGGTCAGTCTGATGCACCGGAATTCACGCTACCGACAGGGAAATATGTAGTCTATGAGCAACAAAAAAATATTTCTCTCGTTCCGCTTGCTGGTGGACTTGCGACGGTGCTGAACACTCCAGGCTATGTTTATAATCTCGCAGTTCCGCCAATCGTCACTCCTACGGGCCAGTTCCTATATAGCGGTAATGGTGTATGGCTCACGGATATCTTCAATGATATGCCCAAGCAAATGGGGACTCTTCCTAAGGGGCAAGTGATTACCTCGATGGTATTGAGTAAGGATGGTACAACGATTGCATGGAGTACCGAACCAGCTAATGGAGTTGGGGACAACACATTGTATGTCGGCCCATTAGAAAAATCTGTTGCTGTGTACCAGCACGATGCGGCGGACTGTCCCTGCTATCGCGTCTTTGCGTTTTTACAAGGACAGGGTTTGAAGGCGAACTCGACGCTGCTGCTCACGAATGATCGTGGCGATCATCGTGCGGTGCATTACGGCCTGTGGAGCCTCAACCTTGTCGATTCACCACTTGAGGAGCCACAACCCTTGCTTCCGGGTGATGCATCGCAGGGACCGCTTGTGCTCTCGCCTGATGGCACAGCACTTTTATATTCAACTAAGCAAGATATTGTGCCTACGACCGATGATGCAAGTGTGCCACTTGATATCGCGGCATTAAACTACGCGAACAGCCTCTCGCTAGCACACATGAGCATCTCTGCCAGCAACAATGATGCTGATTCCGTACTACAAAGCACACACGTGATTTTGCCAGAGCAGCACGACTTGAGTAATAGCGCGGCCTATCACTGGATAACAACACCAACGTTCTCGCCGGATGGTCGCACACTGCTCTATATTGTGTTTTCGAGTGATGCGCAAACGCCGTTTGACCGTCACAACGCTATGTATATGGTACACACCACGAGTTCTGGTGGAAAATTTTCAGTAGGAACGCCACAACTGCTTGCCAACTCGACCGATCTCTTTGTTGAGCTGGGGGCGTGGATCAACGCGACTAGTGTAACCTTCTACTCCGATGGGACGCTCTACGCATTGGATACAAGTAACGGCGCGGTCGGGACCATTATAAAAACAACGTCGTATGCAAAAGTGCTTGCGGTTGTACAGGGTGGCGATGCATGAAATTTGAACATTCTTCAGTTCTTGTATGGGGTCAACGCATATTTCTTGCGCTCTTTGGAATCTTTTGTTTTGCCTACCCATTTGCGGTAACAGGTGTCGCGTTTGACGTGCGTCCGCCCTTCTCGCTGGCGTGGGCGGGTAGTGCCTTGCTCTTCCTTGAAGGAATGCTACTCATCGTGACGGCAAGCCTACGCTACGGTTTTTTGCGCGGCATATTTGCAGGATTGATCGTGATTACGCTTTCCTATCTCATAGAGGCGTTGGGTGTAGGAACAGGATTTCCTTTCGGCGTCTATCGCTATACTGATGTGCTTTTTCCGCACTTGCCAGGGGGAGTGCCGATGGCGGTCATGTTCGCATGGGTGCTGATCGTATTTGGGGCTTATGGATGGGTGCAGGTAGAGAAACGACCTCTGGGCATAGTTGGTGCATTCTTGGGAGCAGGGCTTGCAACACTTCTGGATTTAGAGATTGAGCCTGTCGCCGCGCACCTTGAGCATTACTGGGAGTGGCTCGCGCCTGGCCGTGTTAATTATTATGGTGTGCCGTTGGCAAACTTTGTGGCATGGTTCGTTGTTGCCTTTGTGCTGCTCCTGCTTGTCGATAGGGTATTTTTTCGTGGATATGTATGGGGAAAAGGGCACTTGCAAGGGGAGGCTCTCATGAACGCTGATTTGAGGAATCAATGGGACCAGGGCACCCGCAAGGGGAATGCCCCTCCCATACGACCAACCCATATGGGAGGGCCATTCCCCTTGCAGGTGCCCTGGTTCATCGTTAGATTAACCCCGTGCATTCTCTTTGGTGCTAGCCTGTTTATGTTCGGGCTTGTCGATATCACGCATGGTTACTATGGTGCCGCACTACTAGGTATACTTGCCGGATTGGTTCTATGGCTATTATCCTTTTTAAAAAGGAAAAACATGTATGCGTAACATGTTTTCTCTTCGTTCACTAAAAACTATCGCACGTCTTATCATGAGTATTCTTTTTATTCTTGCTTCGACCTTGCACTTTACGGCGAGTGAGGCAGAGTTAAAAATCATTCCAGCGTTTCTTCCTATGCGACGTGAGGCACTCTATATTACTGGTGTATTAGAATTGCTTGGCGGCGTTGGCCTTCTTGTGCCTAACCATAAAGTACAACGTGCGGCGTCATGGGGATTGGTCGCGCTCCTCGTTGCTATTTTTCCCGCCAACGTGTATCAGGCTGTTGCAGGTATCAAGCTTGGCGGTTTTATGAATTCGCCTTTGTATTTGTGGGGGCGTTTGCCGTTTCAAGCGGTGTTTATTGTGTGGGCGTTGTGGTGTACGAGCGGAGAACGAAATACTGAATAGGCAAAGTCCTGTTAATGGTGAGTGTGGGAATGTGCTGGGAAGAATGCTTTATCAAGAGGTTGCGTACCGTCTACCCTTCCATACCGTCCCCTCTTTACGATAATGCCAGCGTATCGAATTGAGCAGAATGAGACATTCAAGCGTGATAGAGAGAGGATGCAGGAAGCAGAGCAAGAGCATGGCTACACGTTGTTGATGAGTGAAACGGAGTGTTAGCAACATGCGCATGAGGACTGGTAGCAGGTAAGCACTTGTTGCAAGAAGGCGCAGTGTGTCTGAAACGTGTAGTGCGGGCGCGGAGAGCATGAGAAGCAGTGGTAGAACGAAAAGCAGGATGTTTAGCAACAAGGCAACGAGTGCAAACGGAAGAGAGTAGTTATA
>CAXTUE010000297.1:4577-6399 GCA_964247355.1 uncultured Ktedonobacteraceae bacterium
TCGCTGAACGAGTGATACATGCGACAACGCACAAGGTCCTGGGCGTCGACAAAAATCATGCGATAGCTAGCCGCTTTTACCGCACGGGCCAGCAACACGTCTTCCAAAATACGATTCTTTACTGACTCATGTCCACCAATATATTCATATGCAGAACGCTCAAAACACAGCAGTTGACCATTGCCTGTAGCGAGACTTGGCTCTGGTCGCAGAGGAATGAGGGCGACGGGTAGCAAGGTCATGATGGTAAAAGTAAGCAGTGGGACGACGAGACGTTCGCCTATGCTCTCAAGTGCGTAGGTTGGTTGGGCTGTAAGTAGCGAGACTTTGCGGTTTTGCATGTACTCAAGGACAGCAGCAACCATTTGGGGAGCGTGAACAGTGTCGGCGTCGGTGAAAAACAGGAAGTCTCCTGTCGCTTGTTGTGCTAATTGGTGACAGGCAAAATTCTTGCCGCCCCATCCTGGTGGCAACTCCGCGCCTTGTAAGAGCCGTAATCGGCCCTTTTGTTGTGTGGGAAGTTCATCAATGATACGTTGCACGATTGTTTCCGTCGCATCGCTACTATGGTCATTCAGTACAAGTATCTCTAACTTGTCGTATGTCTGTGCCACCAGCGAACGGACACAACGCTCTATTGATTGCTCTTCGTCCTGGTACGAGAATGGAGATGAGGAGTTGTTCTGAAGTATGTGTTTCGGTGTGGGGTCTTAGACGGTAGAATGTGAGTAGGTTGATGATGAGGATGATGAACAGAATAGAGAGGATACATAAGACAACAATAAGGCTAAATTGTAATATGGTATCGAAAGAGGGAAGCAAACGACTGTAGGGGTCTAATTCCATTACACCCTGTTGGCGATTGGCAATATTAGAGGATATGTTGAAACGTTGCTCAATCCTCCCAGCGTGGTCAATCGCCAACAGGGTGTAATGAATTAGACCCCTACAAATACCTTCTCTGGAAAATATAACCATCCCTATTGCCTACCGATCTGTTTCCTGAGCAGGAGCGAATCGAATATTCGATTTGTTGAGGATGTGCCGTGCATCAATAATTTGAAGGATGAGTGGTCTCCTGCTACAATGTCGTTGCGCAACGAGTCGAGTTCGGCTGTGACCATGCCCTCTAGCTGGTGTGTGCAGGATTTGAGAAAGCCAGGAGTGCGCGCCATGTCCGCATCGACGCAAAGAGGTTCGCCGAGACTGATGAATAGGTCGGGCCTTTGTTCGGCGAGATATTCAATGCGTATGGCAAGTGGATAGACGAGACTGGTTGTGGTCAGACGCGCGAGATGGGCGGCTCCTGTAAAGAACTCTAGTGGGCGATGGTCGTTTGGTGCGATCTCGCCCTGTGGAAAGAGCCAGACCATGCGGCCCTGCTTCTCTTTGAGAATGCGGGCGGCGTATTGTAGCGACTGCATGGCGGAGCGGGCATTTTGACGGTCAACCGAAAAGCAACCAATCCAGCTAAAAAAGAAATAGCGTCGTAACTGGGCCTCTTCCATCATCAGGTATGGGTCGACACCGAGTTGACGTGCTACGAGTAGCGCGACATAGCCATCCCACCACGTCGAATGGTTGGCGCAGATAATCATTGGCAGAGCACGTTGCTCGTTTGTGTACGGCTTCTGCTGTCGATAATGAATGCGGTCAAAATATTTGCGGAACGAGCCGTCTATCAAGCCCTCGACGAGATATTCGCCGAGCGGAAATTTTCGTGCAGGTATCATATACATATCCCCAAGAAATAACGATTTTTCTGTAGGGGTCTAATTCATTACACCTTGTAGATAAGCGACAATGTTGAAGGACATATTGG
>CAXTUE010000298.1:0-6394 GCA_964247355.1 uncultured Ktedonobacteraceae bacterium
TGAACTGCCTGTGCCTTGATCCAGGCCCAGTACACACTTTGCCATACGTAGCCCTCTTTCTTCCTTGTACCTGAATCTAGTACATGTACTGCATTCATACCAACAATGTATCAAAAACGCACGGGCAGCAATGCCTATGCAGGAGTAGGTAGGTGAGTGATGCTGCTTCTCAGTGTATCATGACCAAAGTTCGTCTCGTGCAACGACAACACTGGTAGCTCCTGCACTCAACACAGAATGCATTTGCTGTATCGTTGAAATCAAGCCGGACGCGATAAATGGACGTATTCCTTGCAGTTGCGAGGCAACATGGGGCACCACAAGAGCGGGAGAAATATCAAGAACATCAACTATCGCGGTGTCTACTGACTCCAATGCGGCCTCCATTCCTGTTGAATCAAGCGCAAAAATACGTTGAATGGTTTCTAAGCCTTGCTGTTTACTGAGTGCTAGAGTACGTGGATGACTTGAAAGAATACCTTGAACATGTAGTGTATTTGCCAGATACTGAAGTCCAGCACTGTCCGCATGAATACCGTCGATGTGGTCAATGCTGGCATACACCGCTATATTCCGTTTTCGCACTAGTTCTAATGGTCCTAGCAGATCAAAAATGTTGCAGTGTCTGAGAAAAATAGCGTTGATTGTGCGTGTATCAAGAATCCGCATAAGCTGGGTACGGTTCTCGACGAGCGGTATCATCTTGCACTGCGTTGAAAGAGCGAGCAGTGATTTCCAGGACCCAATAGGCATCATACACCTCTGGCTCTAGCAAAAAATAACAAAGCCCCAAGCCTCTTCCTCTGGAAAAGGTGGCTCAGGACTTTTCATTTCACTGTCCTTCTAACCTATGCAGTTGTAGATACATCTTATATAGCCAATTTTGTCTTGTTGTACTCAGGACATCTTCAACGTTACAAGATGCTTTAAAAAAATAAGAGCGGAGTTCTCCAAACTGTAGAGCCTGACAATGGCCATAAGAGCTATACAAGGCGTTTCAGTTGGCTTATAATGATATTACTCGGCAACGTTCTATTTGTCAAGGGCTTTATTCGTTTTTTCGCTTTTAACAGTAGCGAAATTTGACATATTAGGAAGAAACACTTTCCAAAAATGATACGCTCTCTTGAGACTTTTTAACAGAAAGTCATGAATGCTGCATTCCAGACTGGTGATAGAAATAATGACAAAACATGAATTTTTACGTTTAGCACGCCTCTTCCCTGTTGCCGCAGCCGTAAAATCGCAAGAGGACATGGAGCTTGCTCTGAACTCCGATGTCTCTCTGCTCTTTCTTTTGAAAGGGGATGCCTTTCAATTAGCACCTTTTGTTGAACTGGCCCATGCTCGCAGCAAGGGCGTTGTGGTGCATGTAGACCTTGTAAGTGGCGTAGGCAAAGACCGCGCAGGTATTTCCTATCTGCACCAGATCGGTGTGGATGCCATTATCACGAGTCGCTCTCAACTAATTTCAGCGGGCAAGGCAGAGGGCTTGGTCACGATACAACGCCTGCTGCTTGTCGATGACTCTGCACTGGAAACAGGTGTACGCACGATTGGACGGGCCGCTCCTGACATCGTAGAGGTATTGCCCGGCGTGATCTTTCCCGCAGTGGCAACGCAGTTACAACAGATGTTACCAGGACCATTTATCGCTGGCGGCTTTATTCGCACAGCCGAAGATGTGATGCGTATACGGGCGGCGGGTGGTATGCTAAGCAGTAGTAGTACGGTTGCATTATGGCGGCGTTCAGAGTTGACAAGGAGAGCATAAAGCTATGCGTAATCTTCCCAATTTACTGAGTCTAGGTCGGCTGGTCGCAACGGTTGTAATCTTTGTGCTTGTGTTGCTAAATACGCCGTGGGCATTTATGACCTCATTTGTGTTATTTGTGCTCGCATCCGTGACGGACTTTTTTGATGGGTATCTCGCGCGCCGTTTAAAGGTTGTTTCGTCACTTGGCGTGTTCCTGGACCTGACCGCCGACAAAATACTGGTGTGTGCAATTTTGATCGCCCTTGTGCAGGTCGGGTTTGTGCCTGCATGGATCGTGTTCATCATCGTTACTCGCGAATTTCTGGTGTCAGGCTTGCGTTCTATGGCGGCGGCCAAAGGCCATGTGATTCCAGCAGGCATCTGGGGCAAGCAAAAAACGTTTATCACGTTGATCGCGATGTCAGTATTGCTATTCGCGAAGGGTCTTGGTGCCAGCCAACTCTCTCTTTTCCCACTTATGCTTAGCTTTAGTAGTCATACTTTGACCTTTGGCGATTGGTTATTGTTCGTTGCGGATATCTTATTAGTCGTTGCCGTGATCTGGACCGCGTTCTCCGGCATCGAATATATGATTGGAGCGTTGCCAATTTTTCGGAACACCGAAGGGAAGAGTGCATCACACGCGTGAGGCTGTAGGAGCGTTGTCGGGAATAACCTCTTTTTGACCCAGTTTCCGCTCTTTCCCTGCAAGCAAGCGCTGGATATTGTCATAGTGTAACAGAATGACAAATATCGGGCCAGCGATGAGAAAAATAGCCTCTGGCGTACTGACCCAACCAAGAATACGGAAAATAATGCCGCAGATAAGAATGGTGGACGCGCCTAGTATAGAGCCGAGCGAGACATACCGTGAAATAGCAATGGTGCCGATTGCGAGAACTGCTGCAATCAAAAACGTTAAGGGGGACATAACAAGCGTGGCACCAGCACCCGTCAAGACGCCTCGCCCGCCACGAAAGCCAATAAATATCGGGTAGCAATGACCTAGCAGTGCGGTTATGCCAGCTACCATGATGCCCCAGCCCGCTCCGTTAAGTGCAGGCACAAAACGAGCGAGGAGCGCGGGACCAATGCCCTTAGAAAGATCGACAAGGACAACAATAATGGCGGGACCGTTGCCGAGGGTTCGCCGTACGTTGGTCGCGCCAGTCTTTTTACTGCCGTACTCGCGAATATCAAAGTCTTTGCCACGTAAAAGCTTGCCCATCCAGTAGCCAGATGGAATCGATCCCCAGAGATAGCCAATAAGAGCTATGAGCAAGAGCGAAATGATCATACCGGACATGCTGTCACTCCTTTGTGGTGATGTATCGTACGTATATCGCGCAAAACGCCCTAGACAAAGTTTTTCTTTTCCGCCCTCATTATAGAATCGTTTCCCCGAAATTGCTAGCAGGATGAACGCATTCTGTTCGTATCGCTTGCAGCCTCATGTTGCACGCGATGTCAAAACGAGTAGAACTTCTACACAGCATTTTCAGGCAGGATACGTAGAGCAACGTCGATGTTCAGGTCCTGCACCAACTTTTGGACAATGGCAACTTCTGGAGTGGCTTCTTGACGAAAATAGGCTACGTCAGGTCGGACAATTTGTAAGAGCTTGGTAATAACAGTGGCGAAGCCATAGACGTACTGAGAAGTGGTGCTTTGAGTATTCGTCAACTGAAAGCGTTCCATTCTTG
This sequence comes from uncultured Ktedonobacteraceae bacterium, assembly GCA_964247355.1. Classification (GTDB taxonomy): domain Bacteria; phylum Chloroflexota; class Ktedonobacteria; order Ktedonobacterales; family Ktedonobacteraceae; genus JBBQVS01. Next base: position 3,460 of record CAXTUE010000298.1, read on the forward strand.
CAAGCGTAGGCGTTATATAAGTAGAGAAGGCAGGTGGATACATGTCTTCGGCGCGGGGCACAAAAACAACATCGACCCGTGCTTCACTTAACAACTGAAGATCGGAAGCAAGCGAACGAGGAACATGCATTCGCTCTTCCTCTACGCTAAATTGTAACGGATTCACAAAAATGCTTACGATGCTAATCGCGCATTCTGCTCGCGCCGCTTGTATAAGTGTCAGGTGTCCAGTATGCAGATTGCCTGTGGTTGGTACAAAACCAACTACACCTGCTGTTAGCCAGCCACGAGCAGTTTCAACCATCTCGTTTAATGTGTAAATGACGCGCATAATCGCTCCCCTGCTCTTGAGCAGGCTTGTGTGTAGCTTTTTCTACACCTTTTACGAAATATCTATGTATCCCATATACATAAACAAGGGATATATAGATATTTCTCTCTTTTTTACATGTATTGTAGTTTTCATAATGTTTAGCATGGTAGTTATATACGTGCTATACTAAATAGTATATTTGTTCTAACTACAGAGAGAAGGCTTCTATGCATAGGCGAAGATCTCTACGTCTTACCAGTGTACGTTTGTTCAGTATCAGCATTCTTAGCGCGGTGCTAATCACTTTGCGCTACTTACTGAAAACTCCGCAACCGTTAGAAAGCATGCTATCTGGCGAAGCTCGTTTGTTTAGATGGACGCATGGGCACATCTATTATAAAGTCCTTGGAGCACCAGATACTCCGCCTCTTGTCTTATTGCATACACCAGCGATAGGCGGGTCATCGTATGAATTTTTGGCATTAGCGGAGCACTTGGCGCAGCACTATTGTGTCTATGCGCTTGACCTACTCGGTTTTGGCCTTTCTGATCGTCCCTCCATTTACTATACTGGTGAAACTTATACGGCTTTATGTCAGGATTTTCTCACACAAGTAGTACAGCGACCAGCCATTCTGGTGGCAAGTGGGCTAAGCTGCAACTATGCTATCACTGTGGCTAGTACTCAACCCTCTCTTTGTGAACGTCTCGTCTTGCTCTCCCCACGTACATTTTTCGCTGAAAAGCATTGGAGAGATAAGAGGCTCTCTGTATTACAACAACCATTTGTTGGACTGTTTGTCTATGCTTTTCTTGTAATGCCTGGAATTTTGCGTAGCATTCTTCCCCGGCAGAAACACGTATCGGAAAGCGAACTACAGTACATCTATGCCTCGGCGCACCAGCTTGGAGCACAGCATGCCGTACTTGCGCTACTCACCGGCCAATTGGTACTTGATACATCCTACTATAGCGAGACATTGAAAACGCCGACATTGCTTATGTTGGGGGCCAATAATAGCTCCATTCATGAGTCAGTGCTAAACCTGTATGCAACGAACGACGCTGTACAAGAAGTGCTGATTCAGGGGGCAGGAGCGTGGCCACACCAGGAGCAGCCAGTCGAGGTTGTGGCGCAAATTCTACAGTGGCGTATAGCAATGACTCTATCTCCTCGCTCGCAAGACACAACACTTCCGTCAAGCCCCTCTCTATCAAGTACTTCAATAAACGGCGTAGAGGCGGAAGAGCAGCCGCAGGATACGTCCAACGATAGGCATTCTAATGCAGGGCTTGAAGTGCCACGTTATACTAAAGAGGATGAGCATGTAGTGATGGAGGAGAATAGTATGCAACGCGAACAGGTTGAGGCGTACTGTGTCAAATGTAAAGAGAAGCGTATCATGCAGGACCCCATTGATGTTGTAACTAAAAATGGTCGCAACGCAAAAACAGGTAGTTGTCCGGTGTGTGGTACAAAACTTTTCCGCTTCGTGGCTAGCTAAAAAGAATAACGATCTATGCTTCTGGAGAAATACTAACGCTTGCTGATATAGTCTGAGAAGAGAATAGGCAAAGTGCCGCTTAACTCTGAAAATTTGCCTGTTTTCCTCTTGACGTTCAGTTATTTCCAACGTATAATCACGGTCATGCATGCACCCCATGCTTCGCTACCACAAATATAGGTAGGAAATATGCCACTTTTGTTGGCACGCAATGAAATGTTCAACCACGAACCGGATAGAAACGTACATCTAACTATATATTCATGAAAAAGTGTTCATTATTCTCTATTCCCCAAAAATTGCTAAACGGGTTATGAAGCACGAGGATGCGTTGTGAACGCGATTGGGTAGGAACGTAAGGAGTATATGTGGGAGGCGGAATACAGCAGGTATGAGTGCTGGGATGGGAAGGAATGTGTGTAGAATTCATTCATCGTCGTGGTGACGGTGAGGTTAAGAACAGTAGACATCTGGAAGAGGCCAATAAAAGAGACTCAGGGCCTCATGGCCAGAGAGGAGTTTTTCAATGAGTATTGGTGGGCAGAGCGACGCCAAGTCGGAGCGCAAGATTTATCGGTTGACACCGGAAGGCTTTGCCAAGAAAAAAGAACGCTTAGAATATCTGATCAACGTGAGACGCAAGGAAGTCGCGGACTACATTCACGAGGCAAAAGAGGACGGTGACATCAGCGAGAGCGGTTCTTACGAGGATGCTAAGGACCAGCAGTCAAAGGTTGAGGGCGAGATTCTGCAGTTGCAGCAGTTGCTTTCGGTCGCCGAAATTATGTCTCCTGATATGCATGGAACCACTGACGGGCCACACACGGTTCGCATTGGTATGCAGGTAGAGGTTGAGACCGATAGCGGCACAAAACGTAATTTCAAGATGGTCGAGACCTTTGAAGCAGACGTGAAAGCTGGTCTGATCTCCGACCAGTCTCCCGTTGGTAAGGCACTTCTGGGGCATAAAGAGGGGGAGCAGGTAAATGTCTCAACTCCCGGTGGCATCACAACCTACACCATCTTGTCCATTCGCCCGATGTCTTTCTAAGTACATGATTATGTGAAAAACGTACAATTATTTAGCCCCACTGCACCAGAGGTGCAGTGGGGCTAA
>CAXTUE010000299.1:0-4800 GCA_964247355.1 uncultured Ktedonobacteraceae bacterium
ATTCTACAGGTTACAGGGTTGCGCTCGGAAGACTATACAAAAATGACAGAGGATGAGCGGATTGCGGTGCTTGAATACTTACTACGCGACCCGCGCTTGCTCACTCATGCCGATTTGTCGCTTAGCGAGTCAACAACTCATGTTCTCAATACATTTCATGCCATTCGACAGGCGCGCGAGACCTTTGGCGACAGGGCTGTTACATGCTCTATCATCAGCATGGCAACCAGTTTGAGCGATCTGCTCGAAGTGCAATTCTTCTGCAAAGAGGCTGGTATCACCAATTTACCTATTGTGCCACTGTTTGAAACCATCAGCGACCTGCGCTCCTGCACGACAATTTTGGAACAAGCCTTCACACACCCTGATTACCGACGCTACCTCCAGCACTCGCATAATCAGCAACAGGTGATGCTTGGGTATTCCGATAGTAGTAAAGATGGCGGCATTCTGACCTCTGGCTGGGAACTATATCGAGCGCAGGAACGCTTGGCGGCACTGGGGAAGCAGTTTGACATTGGTATCACGCTGTTTCACGGACGCGGCGGCGCGATTGGACGCGGTGGCGGTCCCATTTATGAAGCAATTCTCGGCCAGCCTCCACACACGGTCAATGGACGCATACGTATCACGGAACAGGGCGAAATGCTCTCGTTCAAATACGGCCTTCACGAGATCGCTATCCGCAATATGGAACTTGTCGTCGCGGGCGTCGCACAATCAAGCACCCCGGAAACATTGGTCAAGACAGTTCAAACGGATACGCCACACGAGTGGATACAGACGCTCGATACGCTCTCGGAAAGAGCATATGCCCAGTATCGCACGTTCATTTATGATAACCCGAATTTCGTACATTTCTTTGAGCAAGCCACACCTATCCTTGAGCTTGGCTGGCTCAATATTGGCTCTCGACCCGCACGACGCACAACAGGCCATAGCATCGAAGAGCTACGCGCTATTCCGTGGGTCTTCTCCTGGATGCAGAGCCGTTATGTCTTACCAAGCTGGTACGGTGTTGGTAGCGCGTTAGAGGCATATATGGCCGAAAACCTAGATGTGAACCTCCCACAACTACAAGAAATGTACCGGAAATGGCCGTTTCTCCACGCTTTCCTCGATAATATGCAAATGACGCTCTCAAAGGCCGATATGCATATCGCGCGCCACTATGCAATGCTTGTCAAAGACGACGTGTTGCGACAATCTATAGCCTCGGCGATTCAGCAAGAATATGAGCGTACCGAACGCGCGATTCTGCGTATCGTCGAGAGTTCCGCGTTACTTGAACGTACACCCGTCCTGCAAGAGTCCATTCGCCGCCGCAATCCCTATGTCGACCCATTGAGCTATTTCCAGGTTTCACTACTACAACGCCTGCGCGTCCTCGGCGGTCCACTCGCCCTATCTCCCGAACAGGCACAGCAAACAACCAGCGAGGAACAAGAACGCGCAAAGCTGACACATGCCGTGTTGCTCACGATTAATGGTGTAGCGGCAGGGTTGAGGAATACGGGATAGGGAAAAGCAAAAGATATGCCCATTTATCGCCTTTCCAACTCAGAAAAATGCAACACACCGTTTCTTACAGTTACCTGTGTATGCATATACGCGTTCTCGCAATATACACCTAAATAAACAGAGGCCATACGTTGTGTTACTAGCAAAGCTATTTTTCTATTCAATAACAGTATCTGAGGAGTTTTTTCGCTGTGAACGATAGAGTGCAAAACAAAACCGGTGAACTTTCATGGGGGCGCAGCTATTTGATGTGTCCACCAGACTACTTTGGCGTATTTTATGAAATCAATCCGTGGATGCATACCGACATTGCGCCCGACAGAGACCTCGCGCAACGACAGTGGCACGATCTCGTGGCGAACTTGAGGCAAGCAGGGGCAACAGTCTATACAATGGAAGCGGTCGAGGGCTTACCCGATCTCGTGTTTACAGCGAACGCAGGACTCGTGAATGGGAAAACGTTTATTCCAAGCCGGTTTACCTGTGTAGAACGCCGACCAGAGGTGCCGTACAATAACGCGTGGTTCCAGGCACACGACTTTGAGGTTTCAGACTTCTCGGATGACCCTCATCTCTACTTCGAGGGTTGCGGAGATGCCTTTATGGTACGCAACACGCTCGTTGCTGGCTATGGCTTCCGCTCCGACCGCGCCTCACACGCACGAATAGCGCAAAAGGTAGGGGTTGACTACTACTCGGTCAAGCTCGTTGACCCGCGCCTCTATCACCTGGATATCAGCTTCTGCCCACTTGACGATCGGCACGCAATCGTCGCACCCGATGTATGGGACCGCGTAAGCTTTGCGGACCTCGAACGGCTGGTTCCTGAGCCGCTTGTGCTTGAACTCGATGAGGCATTGACCTTCTGCGCCAACTCGGTTGTCGTCGGCAAGACCATTGTTATGCCCCATTGCCCATCGCGCGTGGGTCGCATACTAGAAAAATGGGGATACGACGTATGCGTATCCCCGGTCACAGAATTTCTTAAAGCAGGTGGAGGCGCGCGTTGCCTTACTTTAGCCCTTGATGTCTCTTATCAGAAAGATCACGAATAAACTTTGGCAGTAAGAGAGCATGTGACGAAAGCGCGATAATCCAAAGCGCAATCGTCACGCGGTTGTTGAATTTGTTCGAGCTGATACCTTTGGGCGCGTCACTTTGAGTGTTTGACATGTCATGCATTGTTGTATCTTATCCTATCTAAAAGCATGTCGTCTCTGACTGTGATACCAGGAAAACAAGCTGATCTTATCTCATATCAAGATGTTAGTGTGTTCTTTACACTAATATTCCTACTACAGATTATAGCGGAATGTGGGTTACAGAAACAAGGGAGAGCGATAAGGATAGACCGTTTATCACTACTATAACAGAATACAGCAAAAGCTCGAACATATGATATGTTCGAGCTTTTGCTGTATTCTGAAATTTAGCCGAACAAAGAGGACTTATCTTTATTCAAAAGCACCTGTCGCACAAACAACGGTATCAGGACAGCATGTGAACTGAGTGCGATGGCCCATAGCACAAGCGTTGTAACGTTCGCAGGATGGTAATAAATGTGTTTGTTATCGTTTACATGCGAAGTAACTCTATTGAAAACGGCTGACATTAGTGTATTCTCCTTTGTATTATATACTGAACAATTGTATTTTTAGCAAATGTGAGGTACCATATATTCAATCATGTGTCTCTCTCATCACGGGAGAGAAGAGCATAAGGTTTCATTTCTTCACCCAAAGTTTCTAAGGTTGACAAACAAATAAATAACCTGTTATGCTTAACGCATCATAGAAAGAATGATAAAGTCTGACCCGCGTTGAACGAAAAAAGTATGCGTACGACTCTCGACAGCGATCCGAAGTTGGTGGAAGCTCGGAATGAGTATATGTCTGCGCAGAACGCCTTCGGAAGCGGCTGACCGAAGAAAGCTCTCATCGCCGGTGACAGCAAGTAGGCCAGATGGGTGGTTCCCGTACAGCAAAACACCAAGAAAAGTGGTCTTCCCACCCGTGCTCCTCTGCTGTAGCCGGAGTGGTTTCACAAGGCGATGTGAACGCTCAATTGAGTAGTGAAGGCAATTAGGGTGGCACCACGGGTGTGTTTCGGGGCAATTAGCCCTCCTCGCTCTCGTCCCTTTAACGTTCAGGAAGGGTCGGGAGTTTTTTGTTGCCCGCTTCCTTCCCAGTTTCTCTCGTTGAAGGAAGATAGTACTCATGACCAAACTATGGCAAAAGGGCTACCGTGTGAATGAACAGATCGAGCGCTTCGAGGCGGCCCAGAATAGCCTCCTCGACGCTCGCCTTGTGCGACATGACGTATGGGGTTCGCTGGCCCATGTCGCCATGCTTGCACATATCGGCATTCTTACAGAAACCGAACATTCCACGCTCAAAAAAGGGTTGCAAGACATCTTAGAGCTAGAGGCAATCAACGAGTTCGTCATTTCTCCCTCGGACGAAGATGTGCATACCAGCGTTGAAAACCATCTCGCCGCTCTAACTGACGCGACTGGCAAAAAAATTCACATGGCTCGCTCGCGCAACGATCAGGTCCTGGTTGACCTGCGTCTCTACGGCAAAGAGCAACTACATTCTGTAGCCCTGGAGCTTTGCCGTTTTGCGGATGCGCTCCTCACCTTCGCGCAGCAGCACGAACAGGTTCCGATGCCCGGCTATACACATATGCAGCGCGCCATGCTCTCGTCAGTTGGCCTGTGGTCCGCCAGCTTTGCCGAAGCCTTGCTCGACGATGAGCAGCTTCTAACAGCAGCGTATGCTATAAACGATGCGTCCCCGCTCGGCTCGGCGGCTGGCTATGGTGTGCCTATCGCGATTGACCGCCAGTATTCCTCTGACCTGCTCGGCTTCGCACGTGTACAAAATAACGTGATTTACGTGCAGAATAGCCGGGGCAAGGTCGAAGGCGCGATTGTACAGGCGTTGACACAGATTATGCTTGACCTCAGCAAGTTCGCCCAGGATGTATTGCTCTTCTCAACCGTCGAATATGGCTTTTTCGCTATTCCTCAAGAACTTTGCACTGGCAGTAGCATCATGCCACAGAAGCGTAACCTCGGCGTGATGGAGTTGGTACGCGCCCGTACACAAACCATGCTAGCACTACAACAACAAATACTGGGCATCGTGACAGGTCTACCCACAGGCTACAACATGGACTACCAGGAGACAAAACGCCCGTTCATGGAGGCTCTTGACCTTGTACAGGAGAGCCTCGATATCTGTACGCTTGTCATAAGCAATATCGGGATACATACAG
>CAXTUE010000299.1:4851-6390 GCA_964247355.1 uncultured Ktedonobacteraceae bacterium
GAATATGCCCTTTCGTGACGCCTATCGTATCGTCGGCGCGGAGGTCACGGCTCAACTTGATCGCCACAACGTCCTTCCTGTTGAAAGTAAAGAACAACTGACAGAACGATTACGTGTACGAAGTCATCTTGGTGGAGCAGGCAATACCGGCATAGAGCAAGATACACAACATGTACAGCAGATACAGGAACAGTGGCTGCATCGTAAAGCTACGTTTGAGACAACAATAGCTCAGCTTGTTGGCATTTCAGCGACAAAGCTTAAAAAGGAGTAATCATGGCTACAGTGGTACTTGCGTATTCAGGTGGATTGGACACGTCGATTGCTATCCGTTGGATTAAAGAAAAATATGACATGGACGTTATCGCGCTGACAATTGACGTGGGTAATGATCGCGACCTGCCAGCAATCGCGGAACGTGCGCGCACTATTGGTGCGGTCAAAGCACTGGTCGTCGATGGGCGCGAAGATTTTGTGCGCTACTTCGTCTGGCCCGCGCTCCAGGCGGATGCGATTTACGAGGGTCAATATCCGTTAGCAACGGCCTTAGCACGTCCCCTTATCGCACGTTTGCTTGTAGAGGTGGCTCGCGCAGAGGGTGCAGTAGCCGTCGCGCATGGTTGTACAGGCAAGGGCAACGATCAGGTACGCTTCGATGTATCGATCAATACGCTGGCACCGGACCTGCAAATCATCGCCCCTGTCCGCGAGTGGAGCATGACGCGCGATAACGAAATCAAATACGCGACAGAACACAATATTCCAATCTCGGTCACGAATGCCAGTTCCTATTCCGTTGACCAGAACCTGTGGGGGCGTAGCGTCGAATGTGGCGTCCTGGAAGACCCGTGGGCCGAACCACCGGAAGAGGTCTACGCATGGACGGTCAACCCTGACAGTATCGAACGTCGCGAACCAACATATGTTGAGATTACGTTCCAACATGGCATCCCCATTGCGCTTAACGATGTAGAGGTCGAAGGCGCGATACTTGTCGAGTCATTGAACAAAACAGCGGGACAGTACGGCATTGGACGTATCGACCACATCGAGAACCGGCTCGTTGGTATCAAGTCGCGCGAAGTGTATGAGGCACCCGCCGCCGTTGTGCTACATGCCGCACACAAAGCACTGGAAAGCCTGACACTGAGCCGCGACCAGATTCGCTTCAAGGAAAACGTTGTTTCGGAATATGCGCGCCTGATCTACAACGGTCAGTGGTATAGCGCGTTCCACCAGGACCTCGCCGCATACGTACAAAGCACACAACGCTTCGTTAGTGGCGTCGTGCGTATGAAGTTCTCGCGTGGCAACTGCTCCGTCGTCGGGCGCAAATCAGACTACTCGCTCTACGATCACGGCCTGGCAACCTACGATAGCGGCGACCAGTTCGACCACAACGCCGCCCTCGGCTTCATCAAGCTCTGGGGTCTACCCCTCACAACACAGGCACAAGCTCAATTGCTGCCCTCAATCGGTGTCGAAGAGAACCTGTTGAGCGGTGGCCGCAAGATCGTAAAATCTATCGAAGGGTAATTG
>CAXTUE010000300.1:0-6370 GCA_964247355.1 uncultured Ktedonobacteraceae bacterium
AACGGCATCGTTTATTTTGCCTGTGAGCAATCCAATCAACATTATTGTGCTTTCTAAATATCCCCTTGACCTCTTTACATTTCTACGCCTTCTGCTGTTGCCGAGTATTGTGGTGATAAGCATCAACATGAGTATATTTTTTCTCTTGTACAGGCGGCAACTACAAGGCACGTTTGACATCAAACGCTTACCTTCGTTGGAAGAGTCGATCAAGCACAAGCCCTATTTTCGCTACGTCTGTGTTATTCTTGGTCTTGTCGCAATTGCCTATGTGATCGCATCAGCGACGCAGATACCACTTTCGATCATCGCGCTAAGCGGTGCGCTCCTGCTCTTGATCGGTGCGTTGCTGTGGAAGCAAACAACGGTGAAGGAGACGGGCAAGCAGATTTCGTGGTCCATCTTTGGCTTTATCGCAGGAATGTTTATTCTCGTACAGGCGGTAGAAAGTACAGGACTCACGGATGCCTTTGGTCGTCTGCTCTTGCAGCTTTCTGGTGGCACAAGCTTCGGGGCAGTCATGATTGGTACATTGGGGGCATCGCTTGGCACAAATGTGATTAACAATGTGCCGATGGCTGTCGTGCTCAATTCAGCATTGCAGACGGTACAACACGCGCCAACAGGAGTTCGCTATGGTTTTATTGCAGCAACGATATTTGGATGCGATCTAGGGCCAAATTTGACAACCGTTGGCTCGCTGGCAACCGTTTTGTGGTTGCTCATATTACGTCAACGTAACCTCGATGTATCAGGGCTAGACTACTTTAAGGTTGGAATTCTTGTTACACCACTTATGCTTTTAGTCGGTGCTTTAGCTATCTGGTTGCTGCTACCGAGATAGCACATTCTCACGGAGGAGAAGAGAGAATGCGTGTTTTATGTTGTCTGGATGGTACAAATGTAGAGCAGATACACAATGCAATTGAGGTGCTCATTCCTACTGAGAATGTCCTACTAAGTTTTCTTTTTGTGATTGACACACGACCACATCAGGAAATGGATCGTCGAACGGGGTCACTGTTACGACGTGCTCGACCTGATGCTCCGCAGATTGAAAGGATGCATCGAGTTGATGAGGATGCCGCCCAGGAGGTTTTGGAAGAAGCGCGGAACGCTTACCCGAACGCTGAAACTACAGCACGAAGAGGGCAACCCGAACGCGTGATTGTGAATTATGCTGCCGAGTGGAGCGCAGATTTGATTATGATTTGTCCACGTTCGCTGCAAAGTGGAGGTCCAACGATTGGGGCAAAGTCGCTTGGACATGTGGCCCGTTTTGTGGTCGATCATGCGCCATGCCCCGTTTTGCTAGCACGAGTGAAAACGAGGGAAGGCTTTCCGTTACCAGAGAAAAAGTAGCCTATTGAATGTTAGGCTTTGACCGTTACCTGTACATCGAGACGCCAGCCTGTCTCATCGAGAAAACGCTCCTGGATTGACTCTAACTCTGTCCGACTCATGCTGCCTGTACAGGTCAGGCGTAAGGTCTTTGTCTCCTGATGTAGCGATTTACTGACGATGCTTACAGATTCGGACAAAAGCCGACGTGCAACTTCCACGAGAGCTTTTTGATGAGCATTGGGATGGAGGTCGACGTGCCAGCCTGTTTGTGCTTCGAGTTCCAGAAATTGTTGGGCATAGCGTTTACGGGCAGCATCGGGAAAGTGGAAATGGAGCCAGAGCACTTTGCGGGTAGTGTCTACGCCTACACGATAGAAATCGGGGGCATCGCTAAAGAGCGCGGTAGCTATTGCCATTGCCTCGCCCTGCGAAACGATGTTTGTTGCTACCTCTTGCTCGGATAGCAGTATTTCGAGTTGCCAGCCTGTGACATGTTCAAAGCGTTGTTTGGCTTCCGCGATTTGCTCAGGGCTAGCTGCGCCTGAACAGGGTATGCTGAGAATGTGCTGGCTCAGGTAGATTGAAGGCGTTGTGTTGCTTACCAATCCTTCCGGCAGCACCTGTAAGGCAGTGGAGACCAGTACCTCTTGATTCACGCTTGGATAGAGACGCACGGTCCAACCCGTTTTTGCTTCCACCTGTGCAAAGAGGTCCGCATAACGTGTTTGAGCAACATCGGGAAAGTAAAAACGGGGCATAAGGACTGCGTTATTCACATCGGCACCCGTTTTATAGTAGCCTGGAAGCGGACTAAATTCGTGCTGAGCAATTTGTAAAGCTAACTGCTGATTAAAGCGTTTCTTTGGTGTCGCTTTAGGAGTGGGAGTTGCAACAGGTTGAGGCTCATCTGCTGGCGAGGCTCCAGGTTCTGTGCCAGGCTTAGCCGCAACGATATCGCCTGCGAGTTGTAGAGTCCAGCCCGTTTTCTCGGAAAACTGTTTTTCAGCTTCAGCAATTGCTTCCTGCGAGACTTGGCCTATGCACATGAGTTGAATAGTGCGATGTTCAGGATAGAGCGATGGTGCGCCACGGGTCGATAGGCCCTGTGGAAGCAGTTTACGAGCCATGGCTGCTAACATACCTTGATGGGCATTGGGCGCAATGGTAATCATGATGCCAGCTTCTTCGGCGGCGTCTTCGAGAGCATCCTTGTATTGGAGCCATGCCACATCGGGAAAATGGAACGCGAGCGTGACATCGCCAGTTTCGGGATCGACACTACGCTTGTATAAATCAGAAGGCGAGCCGATGTGACGTTCGATGATCGAGAGAATACCGTGCTGGTCGGGACGCGTCTGCTCTTCTGGCTCTTGTAACGCCTCGCGCCATTCTGGTGAGAGACAGTAGAGGGCAGTGCCTTCGCCTTCCATAAATGACATTTTCGGTAGAAAGAGGCGCGAATATTTATGCAGAATTTTGGCAACGGCGAGGCGTTCTTCCAGTGATTGCGACGATACTCCGGCCATCTCGCACATTTCACCAAGCGTATAAGAGGCTCCCTCCTGACAACGGCGCGCTAATGTGTGCGGAGAGATTGTACGTCTAAGGCGTCGCGCGCTACGTACCAATTCCTCTAGCAACACGCCATGAGGAATATCTTCTTTATCCGGCGGTACTGGTCCTAACACATCGAGTAGTGCTGAAAGAGGGTAACGTGTGCGTTCGGATGAAACGCTTCTGGGGAGCGAGACACGCACAGAGGCAACGGGTTCAACGGCGCGACAGAGTACCGGTTTTGTGCTGTCAAAACTGACCTGTAACAAAAAGATTTGGCCAACGATATCGGTAATAAAATCTTGCGGTGCCTCTTCCTTTTGTCCACGGACGCGGTATGCTTCCGTGAGGGCACTTTGACGTACAAAGTATTTTTGCTCGTAGTCCTCGGCAAGCACGTACATGATGTCGCGCGTCAGGCCTTCGAGCACTTCTTCATCCTGTGCATCTTGGACGATCTGCCCGTACCAGACCAGCGCAAGTTCGCGAGCGGTCACGATGCGTAGCGAGGGAACCTGTGTTACTGCGCGCCAGAGTTCCTCAACGTATTTCCACTCGAATGTCCTGTCATTGCCGATACCCACGGGCAGTTTTGAAAGCGAAACGGCATCGGTTGGCGCAGACTTTGCTGAACGCTTCGCACGGCTGCTTTGTACAGTGATTGCGGAGCCGTTCATAGGGAGAAGCACGTCGGTGTCTGTCAACTTGCTACGGAGCGCGAGACGTGCTTCTTCATCACCATGCACAAGCGCAACCTGTTTGGGATGTACCGAGGCTGCGAACGATGCGAGTTCGCCGCCGTCAGCGTGGGCGGAGAGACTATATTTCGCGACCTGACACTGAACAGAATAGGATGAGCCGTTTAATTCAAGCGTGTTTTTCTTTTGCTCGGCGAGATCAAGTAATTTCCGTCCTGGCGCCTCTTCGTCTTGATAGCCAGTAATCAGGATGGATGCGTTTGGATTTGAGACAAGGCGTTCGGCGAACCAGACGCTGGGTCCGCCGGTGAGCATACCCGAACTTGAGACAATACAGGCCGGACTACCCGCAAGAATACGTTCGCGGTCTCGTTCGTCACGCACAAACGAGACGTTAGGTCCTGTGAAGGGGGCATAGCCTTTGCGAATTTGGCGTTGGAGTGTGGGTGTCAAAGCTTCTGGTAGAAGCAAATAGGTTGAGCATACGCGGCGCACAAGGCCATCGACATAGATAGGGAACTGCGGAATCTGACCTTTGTCTTGCGCGGATTGTAGGAGCAGGACTAGTTCTTGTCCGCGTCCGAGGCCGAAGCACGGTATGAGGACATGTCCGCCGCGTGCGAGTCCATCGGCAACAGCTTGAGCCAAACGTTGCTCCTCACCTTGCCGATTAGGGTGGAGGCGAGCACCGTAGGTTGATTCCAGAACGAGCAGGTCGCAGCTTTTCATGGGCGGAGCGACGGCACCGAGAACGGTTCGTTGTGGCGTGATGCTGATATCGCCGGAGACGACGAGCGAACCGTCGGGCGCTTTGAAAGCGAGGCTTACTGCACCGGCGATATGTCCAGCTCGACTGGCGTGAACGCTTACGCCTGGAAGTTCGGTCAATGTGAGAGATTCTCCGACAGGTAGTGGTCGTACCATGTTGAGCATACTCGCAACCATCTCCTGTGGGAACAGGGGAAGTTCCATTTCGTCAACGGCTCGACGCGTCATGATTTTCAAGGCATCGGCGAGCATGACTTCCATGAGTAGGCCGGTGGCGCGAGAAGCAAAGATGGGAGCTGCAGGAAAGGCTTGATGAAGTAGTGGCAGAGCACCAATGTGGTCGGCATGAGCATGGGTGACAAAGATGGCGCGTACGTCTTTCCCTTCTAGCAGTGCGAGATCGGGCAAGGGGTCAGCCTTACGGTCTACGCGCACACCTGCATCGACCACAATCCATTGATTGGCAAGTTCAATTGCAAGACAACTCGCACCAACGCCACTTGCTCCGCCAGCAAAGATGACCTGCATTCGTCAAGTTCCTTTCGTCCGAGATAAGTTTTGTGTTTCTTATAATTACTATTATTACCGATATTACTGTGATTACTGGCTATTTGATAAAGCTATTCGAGGTAGGAACACACTTACTGAGGAAAGATTACCATCATTACTGTTATTACCGATTATATTGGATATTGACAACGGTGGAGTTGTGGTAAGGGGCATAGTAGTGTAAATACCTTTCTTCAAGGTCGGGCTACACACGAATTATATATGAAAAACGTGGAGAAATCAAGCTATTTGTTCCTGTCACCAGAGCTTTTGGTTTACATGATATGCCCTTCGTGCATGCATTTTTCGTAGGGACCGCATTCATCGCATCCTTCTGAAGATGTGAGAGGCCACGACGGACGTGATGAATGCGGTCCCTACGAAAAATGCAATTCGGGGAAACCAAAAGGCCCTATTCCTGTCATGCTGTAAGGATAGCGGGGTAAGAATGCTGTATCGTACAATTTGTGTGTTAGTCATTCACTTACAGAAAGGATATATTTATGAAGCGCATTCAGTTTGGTTGGACGATTCCCAATGGGCCACGTACTCAAGAACGTGCTCCTTTTCTGGCATCTATACATCAGGGGTTCGATATTGTGCGTGGACACTTTGGTTCAGCATGGCTCACCGACCACTTACAATTCGGTGCAACTCCTGTTCTTGAGGGCTGGACTGCACTGACATATTATGCTGCCCAGCATCCAGAGTTTGACTTTGGGCATGCAGTCCTGTGTCAATCGTACCGCAATCCGGCATTGCTGGCGAAGATGGCAACGACGTTTCAATACTTGAGCAATGGACATTTCATTCTTGGTATCGGTGCGGGTTGGAAAGAAGATGAATATCTCGCTTATGACTATAAGTATCCTTCAGCAGGGACGCGTATCGAGGAGCTAGAGGAGACGCTGCATATCGTTAAAGCTCTCTGGCACGATGAACAGGCGACATTTGAAGGGAAGCATTATTCTGTGCGAGAGGCGTATGCGGAGCCAAAGCCGCCCTCAATTCCAACGATCATGATCGGCGGCTCTAAGCCACGTATGCTACGCGTAATTGCGCGTCACGCCGATTGGTGGAATGTATCATGGACGGGCATTAAGGATTACAGGGCGCAGGTCGAAGAGTGTGAAAAGGCGTGTGAGGCGGTGGGAAGAGATAGCTCGACACTGCGTCGTACGTGGTTTGGGGGTTGTCTTTGCGCACCTACCGAAGCCGAGGTGAACGCGTTAAATATGATGGGATGGGGTTCCGACAACGCTTTTGTTGGTACGCCCGCGCAAATCCTTGAGCAGATGCAACCATTTCTTGATCTGGGCGTCGATTACTTTATGTTAAGTTGCGGTGCTTTTCCTGAATTAACGACGTTAGAGACGTTGGTGAGTGAGGTGTTGCCAAAGCTGAATAGTTAGTTTAGCATAGTGCCTGAAAGAACTTGCTCTCGGTCTATGCAAGAT
>CAXTUE010000301.1:0-6362 GCA_964247355.1 uncultured Ktedonobacteraceae bacterium
CCTATACACGGAGACCGTGTATAGGAGGGGTGTTTTCCTTGTGGGTGCCTGATTTTCTGCTATCACATCCTGCTAGCAATCGATTCCTTCTACAATAGTAGTGTTGCGTTTCAACATCCCTCACATGCTATCTTTTCCTTTTGTTACAAAGAGCCTCTGAGTCATCCTACCAGGAAATGGGTAAGATTACCGATGAGTGTAAAGCCCTCTTGCAGGTACATTAGACGTATAACGAACACGGGTAGGAAGAGAGATACACAGAGCGATCAATCGTTCCTTTGGTTTAGTGGAAGAAGGTGCCAGGAGTGAGCACAAATAGATGGGAATTGCGGCAACCAATGCTGTCGTGTATACAGAATGCTACTCAGCAAAGAAGGAAGAGATATGACTGAACAGCAAAAAATGAGCGTTTCTTTAGAGGAAACGGCGATTCAAGAGTTTGCAGTACGCCTGCGCGGTTCACTGCTGCGTCCCAGCGATGCGGGTTACGAGCAGGCTCGGCAGGTCTACAATGGCATGATCGACAAGCACCCTGCGCTGATCGCCCATTGTGTGGATGTGGCCGATGTGATCGTGGCGGTCACCTTCGCTCGTGAGCACGAGTTGACGTTGGCCGTGCGAGGGGGTGGACACAGCGGTCCTGGTTTGGGAACCTGCAATGATGGCCTGATGATCGACCTGTCAGGGATGAAGGGCATCCGCGTCGATTCCTCCGCACGTACAGTTCGGGTTGAAGGCGGCTGCACCTGGGGCGAGGTGGACCATGCCACCCATGCCTTCGGACTAGCCACACCGAGCGGTTTCATTTCGAGTACCGGTGTTGGTGGACTGACGTTGGGCGGAGGCATCGGCTACCTCTCGCGAACCCTGGGCCTGGCGATTGACAACCTGCTGAGCGTTGATATGGTGCTTGCCGATGGCAGCTTTGTCACTGCCAGTGCCCAAGAGCAGACCGACCTGTTCTGGGCCGTGCGCGGTGGTGGTGGCAACTTTGGAGTCGTTACCTCGTTCCTGTTCCAACTGCATCCGATAAGCACAGTCTATGGCGGACCGATGCTCTGGCCACTCGAACAGGCAACGGACGTGATGAAGTTCTGGCGTGACTTCATCTTAACTGCCCCCGAAGAGATTAATGGCTGGTTCGCGTTTCTCACCGTGCCACCTGCTCCCCCGTTCCCGGAACATTTGCACATGCAGAAGATGTGCGCCATCGTGTGGTGTTCTACGGCTTCGACGGAGCGGGCTGAAGAGTTGTTGAAACCCATTCGTGCCTTTCGTACCCCGGCCGTCGATTTCACGGGGCCAATTCCGTGGCCGGTTTTGCAGAGCATGTTTGACGCCTTATATCCCGCTGGCTTGCAGTGGTACTGGAAGGCCGACTTCTTCAAGGAACTGAGTGATTCGGCCATTGATTTGCATATGAAGTACGGATCACAACTGCCGACTATGCACTCGGGTATGCACATCTACCCCATCAATGGGGCAGCCCATCGACCCAACACGACCGATACCGCATTCAGTTACCGTGACGCCACCTTCGCTGAAGTGATCGTTGGGGTCGATCCTGATCCAGCCAACAACGAGCGCATGATCGTGTGGGCCAGAGACTACTGGAAGGCCTTACATCCCTATTCTGCGGGAGGTGGCTATGTCAATATGATGATGGACGAGGGTGCAGAGAACGTGAAGGCTGCGTACCGCGACAACTACGCCCGACTGGCACAGATCAAAGGCACATATGATCCTAGCAATCTGTTCCATGTGAATCAGAATATCGTACCGAATCAATAGAGGAAAATGAAAATTTCTATCGCGCTCATCGCCGAAAGCCTGGCCTTTCGGCACCTCATAACGTATCGAAGCCGAGTCAATGGGGCGATGAAAGTATCACATGGAGAAATATCATGAGTAGCAAACAACCAGTGCAGGGCACGTTCGACAGGCACCTTGCCATCGTAATCGGCGGAGGTATAGCCGGATTGCTGGCGGCACGTGTCCTCTCGGAGCATTTTGAACAGGTCATAATTATCGAGCGCGATACATTGACCGGAGAGGCCGAGACGCGCAAAGGAATACCGCAGGGAAGACACGTGCATGGGCTGCTAGCACGTGGGGCGGTCATCATGGGAGAGTACTTTCCTGACCTCTTTCCTACACTTGCCCAGGACGGTGCGGTTCCGGTAGGCATGGAAAGCATACGCTGGAACCAGCTCGGCGTCTGGATGGCACCTGTTCCCGGTCCCGTCAAAACCTTGTTCCAGAGCCGTCCATTTCTTGAGCAACACATGCGAGACCAACTGACTGCCAGGGACAATGTGTGCATCAGGGATGCCTGCGAGGTTTCGCAATTGTGCATGCACAGTGACCACATCACTGGCGTCGTCTTGCGCTACCACTCTGGAGAGCAACACGAGGAAATGCTGTCCGCTGACCTCGTCGTGGATACGAGTGGACGCGGTTCGCATACACAGCAATGGCTTAACTCGTTGGGGTATGGGAACGTGCCGGAAACCAGCGTCAAAATTGATATAGGATACGCTACGCGCATCTATCGCCGCCCCGTCCAACTTCCCGCCAATTGGAAGGCGCTGTTCATCTTTGGAAGACCTCCCGACGACAAACGTGGGGGGGTCATCTTCCCCGTTCAAGGTGGCTACTGGATGGTCACACTGGCAGGATCGCTACGCGACTATCCACCGGACGATGAGGTTGGCTTCCTGGCATTTGCTCGCAGCCTGGCTCAGCCGGACCTCTATGAAGCCATTAAGGACGCGGAACCTGTGGCACCTATCGCGCAGTACAAGTATACCGCGAATCGCTGGCGGCATTTTGAGCGCATGAAACGCCTCCCACAGGGCTTCATCGTCATGGGTGACGCAGTGTGTAGCTTTAATCCGATCTATGGACAGGGTATGTCAGTTGCAGCGGTCGAGGCGCAAACACTAGATCGTTGCCTGCGTGAGCAGGAGTTGTCTGCCGGGAAGAATAGCGTAGCTGGTTTCACGCAGAGATTCCAGCAAGAGATCGCCAGAGACATTAAAACTTCCTGGCTGCTCTCAACGGGAGAAGATTTGCGTTATTCAGGTGCTGAGGGGAAGAGGTCGCTCAGTATCCGCCTGCTCAACAGGTACATGCGCCGCGTTATCGAACTAACCGTATCAGATTCACGTATGACGGCAAAATTGTTGCGGGTTCGGAACTTGCTCAAACCCTTGTCAACGTTGTTCCAGCCTCGTATCATCCTGGCCGTGCTTCGCCGGGAACTGGCCGCATTCAGGCAGCAGCCTACCGTTACAGGGCCAGCAAACGAGGGAAGTGTACTAGTAGCTAGCAGTGACGAGTTGGTACACAGCAAGGTGTTACAAAGGGAATAGAAATGTCAACTTCCAGGGAAGCTTTAAGCATAAAAGATGAAATCGACGCAATAATGTAGACCCCTACAATCGACGTATCCAGGGATTGATGATATTATACATCTATAAGTTAATAGCTTGTGTACCATGTGTTTTAGTGAGTAAGGAAAGAAAGAAATCGACAGAGAAAAAGCCCTCTTAATCACACACCCAAAGGCGGAGCGATACGTTGCCGACGTTCTTCCCATTCTGGAAGAGCGTTGGGAGACAAGCAATCGGGTAACGGCGTACGCTGGACATGGCATAGAACTGACTGTTCAAGCACTTGAACAGAACTATAGCCAGATTATTGCCTTTGGCGGCGATGGCATGCTCAATGAAGTGATCAATGGAGCAATGCAGGCCCAGAGGCAAGGTGTTGTGGGAACACTGCCCGGAGGAACAGTTAATCAATGGGGACGAGAGATTGGTCTACCTGCTCGTCCTATCGAAGCAGCACACGCCCTTGTCTCAAGCGTTCCACGCCCTATTGATATCGGCTTTATCAGCGTTCAAGCACTCACAATTGCCGACGAACTCTTCTCTCAAAACGAGACACAGGGCATACTTCATGCCAGACACCACTTCATCATCATAGCTGGCCTCGGCGTTGACGCTGTAACCATACACGGCACAACCGAGGCATCCAAGCAACACTATGGTCAACTCGCCTTTATCATAGACTGGATACAGACGCTTCCCCAGATGCGCACCTTTGCCGCACATATTGATTGGTCGAATAAACAATCCTGGCAAGGCCAATCGTTAGACATTCTGGTAAGTAATACGAGGCAGTATGCCAATGTCACAAACCTGATTCCAAATGCGCATGTAGACGATGGTTTGCTCGATATTCGTATCTTCTCGCTCTTCTCTCCCGAACCAGGTTTGCTTTACCCCTTTCAAGACTCCTCTTTTTCCGCGCGCCTTCCCGCTTCCGTGGCACTCGAACTTGACGGAAGTGCTATGCTCCTTACCGACTACCTGAGTCCAGAGAATCGAGAACGTCTGCTGCAAGCTACGGACCAGAGCAAGGTAATAGTCACCTATAAGTTCATGTGTAAACCTGCCGCATTATCTATGGCTATTCCAAAGACGTACACGGGCGAGTTGTTCAAAACAACCACCTAGAAATCTTCTAGTTCGCTAAGATGCAATCTATCTCAAAATACGGGTAATCTTACGGATACCTTTGTGTCATCAAAACCTTATGATGGGTACACCATTTGATAGTGGCTTTATACAGATGGACAAACGCTACCTGTGATTTAGTTCCGTCACACCAAGCCTTGCCGAATCGCATACGCAACGGCGGCGGCACGGCCAGGAACATTCAGTTTGACAAGAATGTTACTCAAATGTCGGTTGACGGTACGGTGACTCAAAACGAGAGTGTCAGCAACTTCACGGTCGGTATGACCTGCCGCGACTAGCTGCAGCACTTCTCGTTCTCGCGTCGTCAATTTCAACTGCATCACATACTGCTCTGTACGCACTTCGATGGGCTTTTCGGTGGTTTGCCGCGCATCACGTTCCTGCCTCGCCTCCAAAGCCTCCACACCTTCCAGCAATGTATTTACGCGTTCAGCAGTTCGTTTCATATCATATTCGAGAAACAATCTTCGTGCTTGTAGACATAATGGTCGAAGTTGTTGTGCGTCTTCACTGCGCATAATGCCCATACGGGCCTGCTCATAGAGAATTGCCGCCTCTTCAGGTTTATTATTGGCACGTCTACACAGTTGCAAACCATCTTCAAAGGCGCGCTCCGCCGTAGTCCAATCTCGCGTGAGCATAGCAAGCTCACCAAGTACATGGTCAACCGAGAGTCCATAATATTGAAAGCCGCGCAGCTTTGTTATACGCTCGAAATAGGGAGTTGCTAGACCAAGTTCATCAAGGTGTAGGTAGCCCTCGGCAAGAAATGGAAGGTAGAAGGTGCTAGAAAATCCTGTTGTCTCAGGCAAGGCACTGGCGCGATCTAGTTGAATCCGAGCCTCAGCCCTGCGCCCCGTGACCGCGAGAAAATGTCCATAGAGCGCAACACTACTGACAAACCAATCGGTGTGTGTCGCTACCTGTATAGCCTTAAGAAAGAGTTGTTCTGCCTCACGCCATAGACCTTGCCGAAACTGCACAACCGCCTGTGCCTGTAACACAACTGGAAGGAGACGCGCGTTTTCCTCCTTTTGAGCCTCTTGTAACGCCTTTTGCAGAAGAGTGTTGCTGCCAGTCCAATCCCCTTGATGTAGTGCAATGACGGCTTGACTCCAATAGAGCCAGCCAATCACGCGACTTACTCCGTATTGGTACGCCAGCTTAAAGCCGTGCTGTATATACATGCGAGCAGTTTCCGTTTCACCAAGTGCCTGATAAATGATACCCAGTCCCTGATCTCCTAGTGCTGCACGAAATGGATCGCCGAGTGAAATATACAGTTCATGAGCTTCTTTCTGCAAACGAACAGCTTGATGAATACGTTCGCCCCAGCCATAAAGCCAACCGACGAGATGTAGCGCAAATGCCTGACTTCCACGATCACCCAATCTTGTCGCTACCTCGTGCGACTGCCATAAAGCCTGCTCCGCCTCTTCTGGATGATTTAACAGAATATCGAGCGTTGCCCGCGCTTGCAGAATAAGCACGTATTCAGCAGTCTGTGTATGCTCTAGCGTCATGGAAGCCATCGCAGGTGTGCCACGTTTAAAAAACCACGGCACTATTTGCTCTTGCTCATGCTGATAGCCTTCGTTACGTTGTTGCTCAAAAGCTACCTGCGCTACCTGTAAATGCGAGAATGCCTGCGTAAACTTCGCTTGCATTCGATAAACATCCGCGAGAGAGCGGTTGGCTCGCGCACACAGTAGAAGTGATAACGTCTCCTGACGGTCTAACGCTGCTTGAAATGCACGTGAAGCATGTTCCAATTCACCTATCTTAAACCAGAGTTCACCGACAGTGAGATACAAT
>CAXTUE010000302.1:0-6330 GCA_964247355.1 uncultured Ktedonobacteraceae bacterium
CTACAACACAGGTAGAGAGCGGATATCTTTGCGGTATTGTATATATGACAATCGGCAAAGTAACACTTGAAAAAGCTCGCTTGTCAGACGAAAGTAAGCGACACAGCTTATTTGAGGAAGGCATCGCCTGGTTACAGAAATCAATGATACGATTGAAATCGACGCAGGCGTTTAAAGACCTTGCCCAGACCTATTCGGCGTTGGCAACTGTATATGAAGAGGTAGGTCGTCCACAAGAGGCTCTTGACTACTGGAAATTAGCATTTCTTGAAAAGGATAAGGCGAAAAATATTCCATGTGGGCGAGATGAGGTCGCGGGTTAGAATCATTATTCTGTTTGTACGGGTTCTGGTTTGAGGCGCACCAGCATGATGCCTAACCATAGGACCCAGACGCCGAAGAGCAGAATGGCGGGTGCGGTTAGCGGAGCTTGACCAGACGCAGGCGCACTGGCAACACTCACGGCACTGCCACTGAAGAGGGCCGCAACCGCAAGGGCGAGATAGCCGAAGAATACCCAGGCGAGAGGCCAGAGTTTAGTACCGCTACGCGCGATGATCGCGCCAAAGAAGAGAGTCGAGAGCGCAAGCAGACCAACGCCAATCGTATTTGTGAGAATGGCGAAGAGGCTGATGAAAAGAATGTTGCCACCCGAAAGTGTTGCGTTTGCGGTGACGCTATTGCTGATTGAGGATAGATAGAGGGTACTTAGCAGTGTACCAGCAAGATAGCAAAGTAAGCCAATCATACCTGACCATGCGGCGATCACGGCAAAGCCTTTGCCACGCCACGCAAAAGGCGGCATGCCCTCGGCCTCCTCGGTTTCGTCCTCCTCTTCCTCGTCTGCGGTAATTTCGTCTTCAGTGTCGTCGTCCTCTTCTTCGGCGAGTTCTTCAGCCTCGCGTTCTTCCTGGCCCATCAATTCCTGGGCAATGATGATGCGAAAGAGCGAGAAGGGTAGACTTAGTAACAAGACAAAGGTGAGCAGGAGCAGTACGCGATAGAGGAGAAATGACAGTTGATGGCCGCCAATCCAGACAAGATAGGCCGCACTACTTCCTCCGCTTGTCGCAGTAAGCGCGTTGTTGTAGCCGAGTGGAGCTAATATAAATGTTTGATACGCTGGTATGCCCGCGAGCAGGAGTAGGCCAGCACAAAGATAGGATAGACCGTTGCTGCGGAGTCGGGCTAAGAAACTGCGTTTCATTGTGTGTAAGTACTTTCCGTTCGAGAAACCTTCTTAATAAATTATAGCGCATGAAACATGGAGTAAACTATATGAGTATGCATATTATCAAGCATTAGGTACGCTAAATCACCTAGTAAACGGCAAACAATCTTCCTGCTCGACACGTGTATGAAAAGCTTGGCTTTAAGGTTGTTGAATAGTAGCCAAAGAGACTGTACAACTAGATATATTGTTCAAACGTAGTATATGTATCATGTCTTATCAATGAATGCAACATAATGGAAAGCTAGAGTCGTGATAGATAATCTTCCCTCGTACGATATGTTAGCAGAAAATATTGCTTCTGTTCGGAGACATATTGCAGAGGCGGCGGAACGTGGAGGACGACGGCCAGAGGTGATAACGCTGGTAGCAGTCTCGAAGACGAAGCCGGTCGAACTGATAAAGCTAGCATATGAACTGGGTTTACGCGATTTTGGTGAGAACCGTGTACAGGATGCCTTACCTAAGATTGCTGAATTCCGGCATGCGGGTGTAGAGCCTGTGACATGGCATATGATTGGACACCTGCAACGAAACAAGGTCAATAAGGTGATCGGCTCATTCGATATGGTGCAGAGTGTTGATAGTCTGCAACTGGCTCAGGCGTTGAATACTCATGCGGGCGAACTTGAGGTGCATCTGAAGGTTCTCCTACAGGTGAATGTGTCGGGCGAGGCGAGCAAAGAAGGTATGACGCCGGAGGAAACACCTGCGCTGGCACGGCAGGTTGTGGCATTACCACATTTAGATGTGCAGGGCTTGATGACGGTTGCGCCACTGGTACAGAATGCTGAAGAGGTGCGCCCCGTGTTTCGGGCGTTGCGACAGTTGCGGAACGATCTGCGCGAGCAGGTACCGCAAAGCACATGGCAGCATCTTTCGATGGGTATGACCGATGATTATGGTGTAGCGATTGAAGAGGGTGCGACGATTGTGCGCATCGGACGAGCGATTTTCGGCGAGCGAGCGCGTGTCTCGCCCACTACTCTATAATAAGCGATATAAAGCGATACAATAGGAAGGCATAAGTAATGAAACTTGACGATATTATCTTTGGGCGCCGTGTGCGTCAGAATCATGCGTTGGAGCATGCCACATTCACGATTATGGCTCAGATGGACCCAACGTTTACAGGTAGTGCGCGTTCGAGTGCGGACGGCTTCATCATCTTCAACGATGTTGATCTTGGTTTACTGCGGCGCGCCCTCGACGAAGCGTTGCGACGTTTACAGGCGGGCGAGGCTGAGCTAGCCATTCATCCAAACTGTGGCACAAATCTCGCGGTTGGCATCTCGATGGTCACACTTGGTACATTGTTTGGTCTGGTGTCGGAACAGAGGCGTATACGTGTCGCTTCTGCAGCGGCCTCTTCGTTCGCGGGTTGGGCGGCGGCGCGTCCTGTTGGAGAATATGTGCAGAAGCACTTTACTACGCTACCTGACCTGCAAGGAGTACGTGTCACTGAGATTGCCCGTCGCCAGTTCCTGGGGTATACTTATGTCGAAGTACGTACCGTTCAGGAGTAAGAACCGATGTTTGGCTTTCCCATACCCATCGTACATTACCTTGTCACCTATGGGATAGGGTTTATCACGCTGGCTATTCTCATTCGTTGGATCGCATCTATGTTTCGTATGGATGAACGCTTTGCGTTTATCCGCTTTCTGGCACACATCACCGATCCGTTTATTATGCCAGTGCGTCGTATAGTGCGCACACAGGCGATGATGATAGACCTTTCGATCTTCATCACGTTTTTTATGCTCTCTACAATAAGCGTTTTATTGAACCAATCGCTGCCTAGTTCATGGTAAGTAACACGAGGAATACATACAATTTTCGCTGGCTTGTACAAGCCAGCGAAAATTGTATGTATTCCTCGTGTTACTTCAGGAATTTCCCTATTTGTTTGTCAAGAGTAATACGTCCTTGATCATCCACACGTAGCACCACAATGGACTTATCAACGGGGTCGCCGTCCGAACCAAACTGTACCTGTCCACTTACCCCTTGAAACGAGGTTTTGAGCAATGCCTGCTGTAGTTGATCTGTCCTAATTTGGCCGCCTGCAGGTGCTGCTATAGTATATGCAGTGAGCAGAGCAACAACGGCATCATACGAAAGGGCAACATCGCTATTAGAACGGTCATAGCCATAACCAGATTTACTACCGCCAGCACTGAAAGCCGTTGCGTATTCCGTAAAGAATTTTGGCTTTTGCGGGGAATTATTCAAACCGAGAATACCCCACACATCAGGATAAAAGAACGCAGTAAATCTGAGACGTGTAAAGCCAGCTTTTGATCCTTGATCGTATCCACCTAACTGGTAAAGTGCATCGCCTCCCAAGACAGGAAGAGGTTTCTCAGCAGGAATGTTCGAGACTAATGTACGAACATCAGCGGCAAGACCAGAAAAGTAGATAGCATCGGGATTTTTGCTGAGCGCATCATTGATTTTATCTGTAATCGAACTAGGTGAGTTTACCGTATACGGTTCCGTCGCGAGAATTTTATTTCCATCCCCCTCAAACTTTTGTCTAAAATCTGATGCAAGACTTTGACTATAAGGATCGGCAGGATCGAAAAAGAGTACAATTTTTGTAGCCTTTAAGGTTGTTTCGGCATATTGTGCTCCTGCTACACCTTGCGATTTATTCGACGGGGAAACACGGAAAAAGTAAGGAGAGATGCCAGTGAGCGAGTCGTCAGAGGCAGACTGTGAGACCATTGGAATGTTTGCATCAGTGAGTGTTTGTCGAGCTTCTATTGTGCGTGAGCTGAGAGGCCAGCCCATTACTCCTAAAAAGGTCTTATCAGATTTCGCCAATTGTACAATTTGCCGCGCTACCAGATTAGCATACTCCTTTTGCGTACCAGAGCTTGCTACCAGTAGACGAACCTTGTAGCCACCATTCAGTTTAGCATCATCGTTGTACTCTTTTTGCGCAACATAGGCACCTTGCAAGTTATCTTGTCCCACTCGTAGGTTACTATCAGAACCAAGTGTAGTTGCGATAACAAAGGTAACATACTTCTTTGTACTGAGTGCTCGTTGATTCTCCAGGTAGATTGCTGCCTCTGCATCTTTGCTATTTGTCGAAATTGTCTGACGGTACAGCGTAGCTGAAGCTTGAGAGTCCGTGCTAAATTTTTGAGCGGCTTGCGCCTTATAACCTGCACTGTTCGCATCGCTCTTATCGAAGGCGTATGAGCCATCGCTAATCCCTATTGCATCCCCATTGTAGTCTTGTACGCCAATACCATTTGGTGGAATCGTAAAGCCAGGAGGTGTTGTGGACGTACTACTATTACCGCCATTTCCACCTGTACCTGTCGAGGACTTGTTGAGAAAGTTTGGCAACACTGAGAAGGCCACGACAATGAGTGCTAGCACGAGCAGGAGCAGGCCGAGATTGCGTATAAGATTGTTGCTCCTGCGTTGTGGCGCGGGTTGGTTTGTGTATGCGCCCGCCTGTTGCTGTGGTGGGACAACGATGGGGCGCGGCTGTTGTTGCGCCTGACGTGCCTGTGCTGCTGGTTTTGCTACAGGATATGGTGCTGGCCGCGCGGGTTGTGGACGAGGCGCAACGGTTGGTGTTGTTGCGATGGGACCAGATGTACCAAGTACGTAGCTGCTGGTGTCACCGGAGGTATTGAAAGAATGAGCCAGAATGTTGTCTATATCACGCTTCATATCGGCGGCTGTCTGGTACCGTTTGCTGGCGTCGATTGTCAACGCTTTCGTCAATACCTGATCCAGGGCGGGCGACAGCTTAGGATTAAGCGAACGCGCGGAAGGATACGCGAACGGCGGATAGTTGCGCGGGTCGCGATTTGTGACGAGGTGATGGATGGTTGCCGCCAACGCGTACAGGTCTGAGCGCGCATCGGCGTTGCCCTGATATTGCTCTGGTGGAGCGTAGCCGGGGGTACCGAGGGCAGATGTTTGTTTACGTTTGGCATTTTTGTTTTCATCGGCACGGGCAATACCGAAGTCCACGAGGTGTGCGCGCTTATCTTTCGCGCCAATAATGATGTTGGCGGGTTTGATATCGCGATGCACAATCGGCGGTGTCTGGTGCGAGAGGTAGTCAAGGATATCGAGGACCTGTGAGGCATAGCTGAGGGCCTCGCGTTCGGGCATGGGGGCATTGATACGCTCCATATGGTCTTCAAGGTTTTCGCCCGCCACGTATTCCTGCACCATGAAGGCACGTGTGCCCTCCTGAAAGTAGTCGGTCACGTTAGGCACCAACGGGTGGTCGATGCTCGCTACCGTTTCTACCTCACGCTCGAAGTTGCGTACGTCCTCTTTACGCTGCTCAGCGTCGGTGCTGTCAGAGATAAGCTCTTTAATGACCACGAGTTTGTTCGAGACGCGCGTGTCTCTCGCCAGTAGAGCGGCACCCATGCCACCCTGTCCAAGAATTTTGTCGATGGCGTAGCGTCCATTTTGAAGCGTTTCGTTTGGACGCAATGTACGAGACGTGCCAGTGTTACCACTACCACCAAAGGTTGTTGCCGCTGGACTAGCATTTGTCACAACGGGCTTCGAGGCGGGAACTGATGAAGGAGCATTGTTCAGGTAGGCACCACAGTTTATGCAAAATGTTTCGCCTGCCGGATTTACTGTACCACAATTAGGACATTTCATAGCTTCTATCGTTTCTATTTGAAGAATTGACCCTGTACAGGCAATTCCATACGAATCTGACCCAGCGAATCAACTGATAAGATGACTATTGCTTTATTTATAGGGTCTCCGTTTGGGCCAAAGGTGATTTGCCCACTGACACCCTGAAAGGTTGTTGTCGTCAAGGCTTGACGCACGGCTTCGGTCGTGCTCTTGCCCGTATTTAACGCACTATTGGACGCTAATAACAAGGCGAGAGTTGCGTCGTATGAGAGCATCGCATCATTATCGGGACGTGTATAGCCATAGCCAATATGAGCTTTGTTTGGCGAGAAGGCCGCAGAATAGTCGGCAAAAAAAGTCGGCTTTTTCGCGGTCGCTCCCAGCACATCCCACTGGTCAGGGTAGGCAAACGCGGTGAAACGCAGGTGTGTGAAGCCGGCACGAGCACTGCTCTGGTAGCC
>CAXTUE010000303.1:0-1362 GCA_964247355.1 uncultured Ktedonobacteraceae bacterium
ACAGGTACGATTGAATAACAGTTCCAACTTGCTCAAATTGCCTGTGCATGCGTACCGCGATATCCACCGTCTGCTCTGTGTAGGCCGAGGCTTCCATGTCGATAGCCACAAACGTGTTTTGCTGCCTCGCATGTTCAAGAATGCTCTGCACATTCTGTTCGCACAGGTCCTGTGAAATGTCGAGTCCTAACGCAGTCAACTTGATAGAGATGTTGGCGTCTATACCCGACTGTTTAATACAGTCGAGGGCCGCGATATAGTTCTGCGCGGCAGCACGGGCCTCTTTCTCATCGGAGACATTTTCGCCGAGTAGATCAAGGGCGGCACGAATGCCACGTTTATTTAACGCCTGTGTCGCAGTCATGGCCTCGTTGAGAGCCTCGCCCGCGACAAAACGCCGCGAGACGCCACGTGTGGCCTTGTTATGGACAACAAAATTGCGTAGATTTTCGTTTTGCGCTAGATACAGCAGTGTATCCTTAAGTACCATAATTGCTATTCCTCTTTCCTGACTAACAACGCTGTCCTGCTGCCGGAGAAGCTCCGTTGCTCTCCAACAGCGTAAAGCTATGAGAACAATATACTTAAGTATATCACGTTGTAGGGACCGATTTATCACGTCCTCATCGGCAATCGAAATGCTAGCAGGACGTGATAAATCGGTCCCTACAACGTGATATTGATGAGATAATACAAACCTCAATTGCATAGGAGAGAAAGAATAAGAAATCGGAGGTAAATATATGGAAGAACGCATCGACTACGAAAACATCTTTACGCCGCAGGGTATGTTGGGCGAGGTCTCGAAGCAACCAAATCTGGACTTCATGATGAATATCTTCCACATTCCGAGGGCGTATAGCGTGTCGGGCTTTGGCTCGTGGAATGTCGGACAACATACGCTCGCGGTAGCCTTTCTTGTTCTCTACTGGTCCAAGTTTCGCGACTATCCCGCCGAAAAACGGGACCGGCTTGTGACGCTGGCATTAATGCACGATATGCACGAGGCGGTAATCGGTGATATCCTGCCCTTCTTTAAGACACATGCTGTACGCGAGGCGATTGATACCATCCAGACGGACATTCTCAACGCCTTCTCAATCGAGGACGATAAAAGTGTGCAGGAGGAACTCAAACTGCTGGACCTGATCGGCTTTCTCTATGAGATAAGTCAATCGCAGCTTAGCGGTATCGATCCCACTAAGAGAACACTTGTCGAGCAAATGTACGAGCGACAAAAAGAAACCATTTTCGCGTATGCCGAGAAGGTGAAGATAGAGCAGGAAACGGTTGAGAATTTTCTGATATTTATGAAACTCTCATAAGTACTGATCTGTCAAAGCAACCAGGGCGTGGGGGGGG
>CAXTUE010000303.1:1372-1646 GCA_964247355.1 uncultured Ktedonobacteraceae bacterium
CCCTCCGCCCCTGTGGTGTTGGCCGGCTTGCTGGGTGCGCCCCCGCCCCCCCCCCCACGCCCTGGCTCAGCCACTTAATCAAACCACTGAGTCTGTAACAACCGCATCAGCCTCGATCTCTATGAGCATATCGGGATCAATCAGGCGGCTCACCTGCACCATTGTGGCGGCGGGCCGGATGTCGCGAAAGAATTCGCCGTGTGCTCTGCCGATTTCTTGCCAGTCGTCGATGTGAATAACGAACATGCGTGTGCGTATCACATCCTTCATGTTG
>CAXTUE010000303.1:1656-1909 GCA_964247355.1 uncultured Ktedonobacteraceae bacterium
CTGTAGAAGCGCACGTTCAATATTTTTGAGGACCTGTGTGGTTTGTGCGTAAGGGTCGCCTTTGCCAACAACCTGCCCGAACTCGTCGGTCGCGGTTGTACCGGCTACAGCAATCGTGTTGCCAACACGTACCGCGCGCGAATAACCTACAATGGACTCCCACGGCGCACCACTTGCGATATTTTGACGTTGCATACTCAAATTCTTTCCCACTAGGTAGGGACCGCATTAATAACGGCCGGTTGCCGAGGTG
>CAXTUE010000303.1:1919-6316 GCA_964247355.1 uncultured Ktedonobacteraceae bacterium
AGACGGACGTGATGAATGCGGTCCCTACTAGGTATTGTTTAGAAAGGCTGATACTCTTCATCATCGTCGTCCTCTACTGGCTTTGGCGATGGAACTGATGGAAGTTTGCCGTTGACAGCTTGTTTTCTCAAGAAATCGTCGCGCGCCTTTTCTTCAGCCATAATGTCGGCGACCTCATCGGACATCGAATGGCTCTCGCCGAAACTGTCGTTACCGCGCCCTCCGGTTCCGCCGTCGATGATCTCGCGTCCCCCCCGTCCTTGCTCAGAGTGGCCGATGATTCCGCGCTCCTCAAGTAGATCGATAAGTCGTGCGGCACGTGAATAGCCAATGCGCAGACGACGCTGTAGTAGCGAGATGGAGGCTTTCTCGTATTCGCGCACAACCTCTTCGGCCTTATCGAGCAGTTCGTCATCCAACTCAAACTCGTCCGAAGTCTGCTCTTTTAGCTCCCAGCCCGGCTCGACTTTGGCCTGCACCTCTTCCGGGGCGATACCTTGCCCACCGTTGGCGGCAATTGCATGCTGTGTAGCCTGCTCACGCCAGTAGTGTACGAGGCTCTCCGCCTCTTCGTCCGCAAGGAACGCACCCTGAATACGTTCGGGTCGTCCAGCATCGGAAGGCAGATAGAGCATGTCGCCACGTCCCAGCAGTCGTTCGGCACCGCCCATGTCGATAATCGTGCGCGAGTCCACCGCGGAACTGACCATGAACGAGATACGCGTTGGAATGTTGGCCTTGATCAGTCCAGTGATGACATCGACCGATGGACGTTGTGTTGCCACGACAAGGTGGATACCCGTTGCGCGCGCCAACTGCGCGAGACGACAGATCATGCCCTCAACTTCTTCCGGTGCCGCCATCATCAGGTCCGCCAACTCGTCGATGATAATCACAATCGCGGGCAGATTGGCAAGCGTGTTGTCGCCCTTTGCCATACGTTCGGCCCGCATCTTGCGGTAGCCATCAAGGTTGCGTACTCCCAACTGCGAGAAGAGCCGGTAGCGTCGCTCCATCTCAGTGATGCCATTCTTGAGCAGCGAAACAACCTTCTCGACCTCCGTCACCACGGGCGAGAGCAGGTGCGGAATGCCGTTGTACATATTGAGTTCAACCATCTTGGGGTCAACCATCAACATACGCACATCGTCAGGAGATGCTTGCATGATGATACTGGCGATGATGGCATTAATCATAACCGATTTGCCGGCTCCTGTCGCGCCCGCAATCAGCAAGTGCGGCATTTTCGCGAGGTCGCCCACGCGTACGACGCCTGCCACGTCTTTGCCGAGCGCGACAGCAAGCTTTGATTTGGCTTTCGCGGTCTGATATTCTTTGCTCTCCAAGACCTCGCGCAATGTGACGAGCCGACTATTCTTGTTAGGAATCTCGACGCCGACATAGGGGCGTCCTGGTACGGGGGCCTCCATGCGAATAGTTTTGGCCTCCAGGACGAGCGCGAGATCATTTTGTAGGGCCATGATGCGACTGACACGCGTACGTGTCTCATAGACAATGTTACCGGTAGCGTCACGCACAGGAACAAGCTTGCCCGTTTTTTCGTCAGGCTTCATCTCTGGCTTGCCAGTGGGACGAATGCCGAGCCGGATGATGGTGGGGCCAATGCTGATATCTTCCTTTTTGACCTCGGCATCAACGCGAAAACTGCGCAACGTCTCCTGAATGGTACGTGCCAGCGTCTCCGTGTCGTCGCCGAGCATCTGCAATTTGACCTCATCGGGACTGTTGAGCAGAGTGGTCTGGGGCAGAATCCAGAAGTTTTCGCCCTGCGGCATGGGATTGGCGATACGGGGTGTTTTCTGCGGCGTCTTCGGGACCTCGCTCATCTGACGGTTCCGGTTGGGCATCAGGTCTTCCATGTGACCCGTATCTTTTATGATCATTTTATCGGGATGCTCGTCAAGCGGAAGCGGCTGTTGGCGTGCATCTCGAACCGCGCTCACATGATTATCGACATCGAGCGTGACAGGAGCGCGTGGACCACGTGGCACAATACCGATATCCTGTTTATGAATGTTAATATCGTTGCGCGGATCATCGTCCTCATCTTCAAAGTCCGCCTCAAAGTCTATTGCATTCTCGTCCTCATCCTCACTCATATCGCGTGTATTGCGTCTTTGTGACTGCGGCGGCGGCTGTTGCACAGGAGCTATACCGTTTCCATAGCGACTGAATTGTGGGCGTTGTCCTAAAAAGGGCGAAGGACCAGTCGTAGCGGGCGTATTTTTGTTGCTCAACACAGGTCTTTTTTCGTCTGATATCAGGTTTTGAATAAACTGAGCGGCCAGTAGCACATGACCAAAGGTGATACGAAATGTATAGATGGCGAGCAGGAAAATGAGACCAAGTATGATGACATGCGCGGCGGCGGAGGGCCATCCTAATAAGGGACGCGCTAATAATCCTCCCATAATGCCTGTTGTGAGCGAGTCGTAGCCTATAAAAAGACGACTTTCTACCAGGAGTAGGAGCCAGATCACGATGAGGCCAAAAACCATCGACCAGCGTATAAGCGGCTCATTGCGGATGCCTTCGATAAGACGCGCCAATGTAAACGCGACAAGGCCAAATGCTAGCAGATAAGCCGACCAACCGAACATGAGCAGAAAGAACTTACCGATGCCACCGAGAAGCGGTGTGTTCTGAAATATTGTTAATGAGCCGAAGAGTACCAGCGATAAGACAAGCAGTACAATGCTCCATATCCGTTGCTGCTGGTGCGCCTCCATGCTGTTCCACTTGCTATAAGCCCAATCAATGGCGCGTGGATCGTTGTTAGCGGCAGGTTTGGGAACGGTGCGATATGGAGTGGTTTTTCGAGGTGTACCGCTCGCCGTGCTCTTCTTGCCCCGTGTTGACGATTTGGAGGACCCACCACGCGCCCCTTGTTTAGATGCGGGCAGTTGTGAACGTTGCTCGGCGCGTGTGCTCTGCACCGTCTTGGCATTGCCTACCGCCGCCTTACTGACACGCGGCGTTCCCGGCTCTATACTAGGCACAACACGCTGGCGTCTTGTCTCTTTATCGGCCATGTTCCGATGTCCTCCCTCTATACGTTCTTGCCTGAGAACGTAGCGACACCCGTATAATAGCGCAAATGTTCCATAGAAGCAATAGGAGACGAGAGTATTCACAAGGAATCGCGCTGGTGTGCCAGAAAGATGGGGTTAAACGCGGCTTTAGTGAAACCGCCTTCCTTGTTCTATAAGTACTAAACTAGCGTTTATCAATGTGATAAACATGGGTACTGGCACGTTCTATGATATAGGCATATCTGCGAGAGCATACTTATTCATTGAAAACCACAAAAGGGGAGCAGTGATGCTATTTTTTCTTATTTTTCTCACTGCACACCCTCTAGCAACGTGAAGGTTGGCATATGCGGGTAGAGAGTTTGGACAACCAGCACCGGCGAGACGTGCATCTGTGTCTACATTGTAGTAATCCCTGTGATGCAACGGCATTATTTTGTGATGTGTGCCAGTCACAACTCTATCAAACATCCAAAGAGCCTGCACAAAATGCGGCACATCATCGGGATATCGCTGATATTACTACTGCACCACGTCCAGCCGTAACGACCTCCCCGAAAGAATATGAGTACGTTCAGGGGGGTGAAAGCACTGTTCCTCTCCCAAATATAGATATCGACCTATCCCAGTATCCACAAGGGCCACAGACGCCTCCACCCTCACTACATGGAGCATACGTCAATATAGTGGACAATGCTATTTCCCGGCTGAACGATGCCGCACGCCGTATTGCTTCGGTCCAGCAACATGAGAGGCGTCAACCGCGCGCATCGCGTCTCTCGCCTCTTCGCGATATTTCGGCGGATATTCAACGCCAGAGTACGCCACTACCAAGGACTGTTGGAGAAACGGAGAATCCCCCTCTAAAGAGTTCCGAGGTCAATGCCAGTAATATGCCGGATTTATGGCCGTGGTTGCCTGATAGCGATGATATTGACAACAACAATGCATGGGAGAATTACACAGACCCACTCCTGTCACGCCGCTTTCCAGATAGCATCGAGGCAGCGCGTATTGATGCCGAAGACGAACGCAGGGCGAGAGCGGAAGGACTACTATCGACAGCATCGTTACGCGGTTCGACACGTTCGATGCGCCTACGCATTGCGTTTGTCAGTCTGGCAATACTCGCGGTACTGGCATTAACGATTGATACTGCCCTTGTCTCGGTTGCATTCTTACATCCACATCGTAAGATATCCGCGCCTGTAAGTGGGCCACCAACGCTAACAATCACATCGGAAGTCACGCAAGACAATCAGGCCGTTTTCGGGCAACGTGTGACGTTCCACTTGACACATTTCAATCCATCGACGACCGTCCTTATCACACATGATGTAGAGG
>CAXTUE010000304.1:0-411 GCA_964247355.1 uncultured Ktedonobacteraceae bacterium
TGAATGCGGTCCCTACCAACAGCATAGTTTGTGAAACGCCATCATTCCATCCCGCTACTGCACGTTATACAGTAGCGGGATGGAATGAATTAGACCCGTACGCTCGTGGTTAGGCACCAGGGACAGCCCCACCAGGACTGCTACCAGGAACCGATTGACTTGGTGCAGAGGCAGGCAAGCCAGGAGGCATGATGCTTGTGTCAGTAATCATATTCTGGTCCACGGGGGTGATCGTCGCGTTCGCCTTCTTCGCCACTAGCCAATTATTCAACGCGTTGTCTTTAAGGCCCTTCAACGTTGCATCATCGACGGTGCGAGAAGGGTCGATACCTAGCACTTGAATGATGTGGAAGGAGCCGTTTTCAGAGAGCACGGGGCTTAGCTCGTTCAGTTTGCGCGAGGGCTCGAAAA
>CAXTUE010000304.1:421-4484 GCA_964247355.1 uncultured Ktedonobacteraceae bacterium
TTTGAATGAATTGTCCACGCGCCAGCCAGCCGAAATCGCCACCCTTTGCATTCGTCGTACTATCAACCGACTTGGCCTTCGCCAGCTTTCCGAAGTCTGCTCCACCCTTGAGTTGCTTGAGCAGGTTGTTCGCGTCATTCTGGGTTGTAGCGGTGATGCCACGCGCTAGCACTTGATACGTTGGCGATACGACGAGCGATGACGTATATGTTTGCATATTGTCGCGTCGCACCTTGAGTGTAAGTGCCGCACGAACATCGTTGTCGCTCACGTTATTCGCGCTCAAAAATTTCTGGTACGTGGTGCTTGTTGGAAGATTCGCAATGAAATCTTTGACAGCCTTATCTACAGCACTTGAGTTGGGATTGATTTGTGCGTTGATACTGCTATTTTGCGTCGACAGCCATTCGCGAATAATCTCATCGTCCTGCAGCCATGTAGCGCTCTCGCTCGTCTGCTGCGGTTGCGTATAGAGCTGTTGCGCCAATGGAATAGTGTTTGTTGTGAAGTTAGAATATTGAGCAGCGAGTGTGTCATGCTGTTTCTGCAAGCCAGACAATTTTTGTTTCAGGCCAGCAAGTTGTGCCTCTGCGTTTGAGCGTTGTGTACCATCGGGGAGCGTCTTAATTTGCGTGGTGAGCGTGGAAATCTGCTTGTTTGTGGCATCAATATCTGCCTGTGCTGCTGTCACTTGCTTGTTTAATGCATCACGTTGCGAAAAGAGACCATGCACTCCCTGTATCTTATTCTGTTCGAGCTGAGCTTTTACCGCCAGCAGTTTGCGGAAATCTGCCTGTGGAATGCCATGCCCGTTTACATTTGTGATGGATTGCGCCGGTGCGATAATATTGACGTTCACCCAGAAACCAACAATGACGGCAACGATAAGTACAGCAACAGCGGCTGTAATAGACCAGATGGCACGGCGTTGAAGTAGTACCTTCTCGTTACGCGAAAGATGTCCTCCCCATCCAAATATCAGAGGTTTGCCATCGCGTCGCGCCTCTACACGCGCCGTCTGTTTTACGTATTTATTTCCTTTAGCGGGTCGCGTTGGCCGTTTCGCTTCAGGCCGACGCGCCGTCTGACTATTCATAAAAGAACCTCCGTTTTTGGATTCGGTCTACATGGGGAAGAAAAGTTGCTCATTTTTGCAAAAAAGGCAAGAGAACAACAGGTGTTATTCTCTCGCCTCTTGCTGCCATTACATACCACGGATATGTTCTGCTGTATAAGGAAGCAGGGCCATGAAGCGGGCCTGCTTCAGCGAAGTGCTTAACGCGCGCTGGTGCTTAGCACAGGTCCCTGTCTTACGACGTGGCTCAATCTTCCCGCGATCAGAGATGTAGCGTTTGATAAAGCGATTTGCATCTTTATAATCAATCTCGCGTACATGGTCGTGGCAGAACTGACACACTTTGCGGCGCGTAGTGCGCTCACCTCGTCCACCCTCACGTCGTTCGCGACGCGGAGCACTTTCAGAACGTCTTTGCACGGACGTTTTTCTCCTTCATAAAGTTAGAAGGGATGTTCATCCAAATCTCCAAGAGCATCGTCTGCACCACCGAAGCCAGATGATGAAGCACCAACACCTTGAGTGTCGCGCGGTGTTAGATTCTCCATCTCAGAAAGCGTAACGTCTAGCGATACACGTTCGACATTATTTCTATCTGTATATTTTCGCTGGGAGATACGACCCTCAACATACACCTTACTTCCTTTTTTCAGGTAGGTGTTGCAGGTCTCAGCTAGCTGACGAAAAGCAGTGACATTATACCAATCCGTATCTTCTTGTCTCTCACCAGTAGGTGATTTAGAATACCGACTGACAGCAACTGAAAATTTCGTGACGGCCAACCCGTTAGGGGTATAGCTCATCTCTGGGTCTCTGCCCAAGCGACCGATAAGTATAATCTTGTTCATGAGTCAAAATCCTTTCGGCTCGGTTTGCTATACACCCCGGCTCTTTATATGTTCCTGGAGATTAGATGAACGAACCCAAACGTTTTTTACGGTATCACTCAATTAGGCTTCGACTGTTTCCTCTATGGCTGGTGGCACATCGCCAAAGTCCTCATCAGGAATCTCTGCGACCTCCGGTGTTGCCTGTGCTTCTGTCACTACCTCGGCAGTTACAGGAGCAGGAACTTGCGCTTCCTCTTCTGCGGCTACTTCGGTGGTTGCGGGAACAGGAACTTGCGCTTCCTCTTCTGCCGCGCCTCTTTCAGCAACAGGTGTGACATCCGTATTTGCAGTAGATTCAGCATTCGCGGCTGCTTCGGCATTCGCGGCGGCTGCAGCAGCACGTGCCTCGCGTTCCTCACGCTCCTGTTGAACAGCTTTTGGATCGCGTCTCCTGAACATATGTCGAAGGACAATCTCAGAAACCTTGAGTGTACGTTCGAGTTCGCTCACGGTCTCAGGTGTCAAGATCATATCAATGAAGATATAATAGCCATCGCGATGACGATCAACAAGGTATGCCAGACGGCGGCGTCCCCACTGTTGAACTCTAACTGTTTGACCGCCATATGTGGTCACAATCTGTTCGAGACGGTCCAGAATGGCGCGCGTCTCCTCTTCGCTGACTTCGGGGTTGAGAATGAGTCCAAGTTCATAATCACGCCTCACAAAGCCACCTCCTTCCTCTGGGTATGCATCCGGTCATGTGCCGATTGCCACGTCGGAAATCGACAAAAGCAATGCCGGAGCAGGTGGTGCATCAACACAGCGTTGACACATGTAACAGATACCGCCCCATCTTCTCTGTAGCGGCCTTCCATATAACTCCTCGCAAGAAATTCGTTGTGGGGAGTCAAACACCGCGCTATTATAGCATCTTTTGCTATATCTGACAATAGAGCCGGAGTTTACGTACTTTCAGTTTCTCCTTCTTTTTGACACAGCCAAAAGCGGAAAATACATTGACAGGTGTCGCTCTTTCCTTCATACTACAAAAAACGTGAGCATGTAACCGTCTCTTCACTCTATCCGTCTACAATAGGTATAGTCTAGTAGCGTTCTTACTTGTTGAGCATCTAATGATGGTTATTGCCACGCTCATTTATTCTTCTGGAAGACGGAGAAACCATGCAGCAACCTCCTGATCAGCGAACGGTAGATACGTTTCGTTCACGTCGTACTCAACCTGCCCTTCCAGGGATGACACAGCCGACAGTTATTCTATCGCCAACAACACCGCGCCCTAGTACTTCTCTCAAAAAAACACGTCATGTGTGGCGCATTCTACTGCAACTTTGCCTTTTCGCCGTACTTCTGGAACTGCTCTTACTCGCGCTCTATCCTTTGCTCGCTAGCATCACCCAATCGGGAAACACAGGTCAACAGGTTGCGCAAGCCCTACCAGCCGTCTTCCCATGGCTCTCTTCGCTCTATTGGACGACGCTTTTCCCAGCCCTTCCACGCCTTCTCTCTACCATATCCTGGCTCGACATTTTGAAGCCGACAACGAGCGCGAAGGTATTCTTGTCACTCTTATTACTTGCGCTTGCGACAGGCGTAAGCCTGCTTGCATCACGTCTCGGTCGGCGCGTCATCCAGGAACGTCTTTCACGCTTCGACAAAACACTCTTATTCTGGTTCATCCTGCTCATAACAGGCGTCTTCGGGTTAACTCTCCTGTTTGCCCCAATTGGCCTTACGGTCTTCTCACAGGATATGCTGACGTATGGACTCTACGGGCATATGGTAGCCGGGCAACATCTTAACCCCTACGGCACTCAACCGAACGCTCAAGATGTACTGCAGCTACTTGTCCATGCGAAAACAACAACACCATATGGGCCAGTGTGGACCGATATCAGTGTGCTATTGGCACTTGTGGCAAAAGGGGACATAGCAGGAACAATACTCATTTTTCGTCTGCTTGGTCTCGCCACCCACGTAATAAATGTGGTACTCCTATGGGCGATCCTGACACGCTCTAAGCCCGAAATGCGGCTTTCAGCAACACTGCTCTATGCGTGGAATCCTCTTGTCCTGCTCTTCGGTATTGCGGAAATGCATCAAGAGATTGTGCTTGTGTGCATTGTCTTAGTCGCGA
>CAXTUE010000304.1:4494-5553 GCA_964247355.1 uncultured Ktedonobacteraceae bacterium
CTTTGTGCTGCTGGCATCGCTTATCAATTTTTTATGGTTGCCCTTACTACTACTCTTTTTTCGCCTCATGCTGCGTCAATCACGCATTCTGCGGCTGGGACACAGATTGCTCTGGTGGGCAGGAATGGTGATGCTTTCGCTCGTTGTCGTTGTGCTGGCCTACGTCCCCTACTGGCACGCGATTGGCTTTCAAGGAATCGTTTCTCAACTGCACCATACATTCTTACAGGATACAGCCGTAAATTCACTGGATGCTGCATTGCTTCATCTTTCTATAACATCGGCATGGCTTCCAGGCCCACATATCTGGTCTCTTTTCGTGCTGGGCTTTGCGGGTCTCTTTCTCCTGCTTGGACTATGGCTGGCCGATACGCTGGAACTGGTCGCACTCTTCGGTAGTTGGCTCTTGCTCATATTGGGAACACTGCTTCCTATTCACTGGCCGTGGTACCTTATAGCTCCACTTGTCCTGGCTCTTTGCTCAACCAATAGCCGCACTATTCTACTCACAACAATACTCTTAATAGCGTCACTGCTCAGTTACTATTGGATAATGGCCTCGACATGGAATGGACAAGCTCTCGTTACCATTGGTCTGCCTCTGATCCTCTGGGGATGGATTCTCTTCTTCGGCTCGACATGGCAAATGACGCACGTACAGAGGGAGCCGCAGTCAGCCGAGGTGAGGACGCAACGTTTTGTAGGCGGTTCGCGCCCCAACTGGTTTTCGCGACCATCACGTCCAGGGAGATTTTAGCCCACGGACGCTCACCCTGGCCTCTCACATCTCCAAACGGACGTGATGAATGCGGTTCCTACCCCACACATCTCCTGAGAAAGAGGCAATTCGGGGAAACCAAAAGGCCCTGGATTGTCTGAATCCTGCTTGCACAACTATAAAGAGTATGCTATAATCGTGACGCAAAGCGGGGCTGGTTCCTGAACAAGGCTTCTCTGCGCCTTAGATGGAGCAATTGGAAGGTTGAAGCTGTTTCAATCCTCACTAACAAGCCTTCTCTCCTGACTAGTGTAATTGCCTGCCTATGTGGTTCCGCGAAT
>CAXTUE010000304.1:5563-6299 GCA_964247355.1 uncultured Ktedonobacteraceae bacterium
ATATGCGCTCGTGTTATGTACATGTGTTGAGAGCAAGTCTACTATTCGTTACCCCGTATATTATTACAGAAAGAAAGAAACATGAAGCAGAAGCTTAGAACACACAAAGCGATGGCGAAGCGCGTGAAAGTCACCGCCTCCGGCAAGTTTATGCGCCGCAAGGTGGCGATCAACCACTTACGCCGCCACAAATCACCCGAAGCTGTCCGTGCAATGGATAAAATGTTTGAGCTGAAACCGAGCGATACGCGTCGTATGAAGCGTCTACTGCCATATGCATTCTAACAACATTTTTATAAGAGGAGAAAAAGGACAATGCCAAGGGTAAAACGTGGTGTAACATCACATGCAAAACATAAAAAAGTCTTACAAATGGTCGAAGGTCATCGTGGCACACGCCGCCGCCTGATTAAGAAGGCGCGTGAGTCCGCGATACACGCCATGACCTACGC
The DNA here is from genome assembly GCA_964247355.1 of uncultured Ktedonobacteraceae bacterium. GTDB lineage: Bacteria > Chloroflexota > Ktedonobacteria > Ktedonobacterales > Ktedonobacteraceae > JBBQVS01. Next base: position 6,016 of record CAXTUE010000304.1, read on the forward strand.
ATATCGCGACCGCCGTAACCGCAAACGCGATATGCGTAAACTCTGGATCACCCGTATCAATGCCGCCGCGCGTATGCATGGCATGAGCTATAGCAGGCTCATGAATGCCATTCATATCGCGAATATTGAAGTGGATCGCAAGATACTAGCAGAAATGGCCGTTAACGATGAAGCCGCCTTCGGAGCGCTCGTCAAGCAAGCCCTCGATGCTGTCGCTGTCGCAAAATAATGTGATGACATAGACATGGCGCCCACCAATCACGGGTTGGGCCATTGGAAGTGAA
>CAXTUE010000305.1:0-6287 GCA_964247355.1 uncultured Ktedonobacteraceae bacterium
GTACGTGAGCGTATCGAGTTGTTGCTGGATGCTGGTACCTTTCACGAAATTGGCGCGCTGGCAGGGACCGCCGAGTATGGCGATGATGGAGAGATGAAGGCGTTTCGGCACGAACTCGATGCCAGCGAAGACCCGAAAGCGTTGTTCGAGGAGATTTGTACGCGTTTAGATGCCGTGCGTTCACCATTTCGCACAGCCGAGCGGTTCAATATTGAGGAGATAATCGACCCCAGAGACGCGTCCTTTATTGTGCGAATGGGTGCATGATGCCTACGCATTGTTGCCGTAACAACTGGGACGCCCGCATCACGGCACAAGACCGTAAACAATTCAACACATACTGCGTTTGGCTCGGCCAAACGCAGTGTGTTGAATATCTACATCGTCCGTAGTTCGCGTTTTAAAATCTTTCCGGTTGCGTTTTTGGGCAAGGGGGCATCAAGAAATTGAATGGTGCGGGGATATTTGTAGGCGGCGACGCGTTCTTTGCAGAAGTCGCGAATGTCGTCCTCACTGGCGGTTGTGCCGGGTTTCAGGTAAACGAAGGCTTTGACCTCCTCACCCATTTTCGTGTCGGGCATGCCGACGACTGCAACCTCGGATACAGCAGGATGCTCGTACAGCACCTCTTCGATTTCGCGCGGGTAGACGTTGAAGCCGCCACGGATAATCATGTCTTTCTTGCGATCAACGATTGAGAAGTAGCCATCTTCATCCATCTTACCGATGTCGCCACTATGGAACCAGCCATTGTGAATAGCCTCTGCCGTTGCTTCTGGTCGCTTATAGTAGCCCTTCATTACGTTGTGGCCGCGAATAACGATTTCGCCGATCTCGCCAACGGGCACCTCCTGATCGTTGGCATCGACAACCCGCATTTCGACGCCATATACAGGGAGGCCAACGGTGCCGGACTTTGTGGGTTTATAGAGCACATTGAAGGAGGCCGTTGGCGATGTTTCGGAGAGACCATAGCCCTCCAGAATGGTGACGCCGAACGTATTTTTCCACGCTTGTAGCACTTCAACGGGGTTGGCCGCGCCACCACTGATACAGGTGCGCAGACTCGACAAATCATACTTGCTACGGTCAGGATGGTTGAGCAGGTAGATGTACATGGTGGGGACGCCGGAGAAAGTGGTCACGCGATCACGTTGAATGATCTCGAAGGCTTTCACCGGTTCAAAACGTGCCATCAATGTAAGTGTTGCGCCAACTGTAATCAGCGTATTCATAACGCAACTGATACCAAAGGAGTGAAAGAGCGGGAGAGCAACGAGGCCAACATCGTCGTTGCGCCACTCGATGCCAAGCGAATCTTTCGAGGTGCGAGCATTGAAGAACAGGTTGAAGTGGCTTAGTTCAGCACCCTTTGGTCGGCCCGTTGTGCCACTTGTATAAAGAATGACGGCGGTATCATCGGGCATAGTGGGAACCATCTCAAAGGTCGCCGAGGCATTGGTCATTAGCTTGTTAAAACTGGTTGTGCCTTCCGCATCAGGCATGGCCTGTGAACCAGGAGCGTTGACAATTACAAGTGAGGAGCAGGTTTCTGCTTGCTGGTAGCCACCGACCGCCTCGGAGGTGAACCCTTCCCAGGCAATTAGCATCACGGCGTCGCTGTCCTGCAGGTGATACTGAACTTCGGGAGCTTTGAGCAGCACGTTGAGAGGCACGATAGCGGCACCAGCTTTCGCGATACCATAGAAGCAGATAACGAATTGTGGAATGTTGGGCAGCATAAGAGCCACTTTTTGCCCTGGTTGGAGGCCGACTTTAACGAGCGCGTTGGCGAACTGGTTGGAGGCGGTATCGAGCTGGCGGTACGTCATTTTAAAATCGTCAAAGATAAGAGCGGTTGAATCGGGTTTACGTTTGCTCGTCTCGGCAAGCATCGTTGCTAAATTGAGACTCATTGGAATAGTGTCCTTTCTTCACAGCATGCCTTCTAAGCATGCCTCAAATCAAAGCTCGTCATTCAGAACATGTAGCTTCATTATATTTTATCTGATTACACAAGCGACAAGCAGAACTATTGTGTCATCGAGGGAATGAAAACGTACGGGTATATAAAAATATCATTAATATTTGCTGTGAAGAGTCCTAAAAACATTGCGCAACATTTGACATACCTTGTATCATATGTTAGCACAACATACTTATAATATGATTGTTTAGATGGTTAGATACGTATGTTTCAGACTATGCACATGATAGCGCATAGGTTTCTTTATTTTAGCGATGGGGGTACTTCATCGAAAAGAGCAAAAGATGTCTCAACTATATAACCTTGATCTTGAAACAATGCTCTCCACGCTCTTCCGTCGTCAACTTTCTGGAAGTTTAGTAGCGGATGTAGCACGTGGAAGAGTGGGAAGAGAGTCAGCGCACATAGAGATACGTGTTGATAGTGGCAAAGTAGTTTTTTGCTCATTGCAAAGTGGTCGCATGTATCTCACAGGCGACAATGCACTGCAAGTAATCGCGCAAATAGAGATGGTTCCGTGGATATTTACAGCAGTAGCAAGGCCAAAGGAGCAACAAAGACTTCTTCCAGCACAGCAACTAGTACCCATAGAGGAAGCTCCGCAGCAGCAACTAGTACCCGTAGAGAAAGTTCCGCAGTTTCGTGCTCCTAAGCGGCTGGGTACATTACAACAAACGGACCTTGCTCGCTTACCGCGTAGTCATTTTCAAGTATACGCATATATAGATGGAAGAAGGACTGTAGAGGAGATCGCGCAACAACTGAGAGCGACAACGGAGCAGATCGAGCGTATTCTTGTTGATTTGCAAACATGGGGAGTTGTGCAATACAAGTGAACAAAACTTGTAAATTTTTTTATACGTGTGAAATATGAATTTAAGTATAAGATTGGTGATAGGTACGATGCAAAGTGAATTTAACAGCAACGGCAACATACTACAAAATGTGCACTTAACGCGACGTAAACGACGCAACTACTTCGACTGGTGGTATCGTTTTACGGCTCCTCCTGTTCCACCGCCAAATGCGCCTTTAGAGGTACGCGAAATTGCACGACAAGGACGGCTGACAAGCATTGTAATTTTTATCCTAATTTTTCTCAATCTTGGTTCTGTTCCCTCAGCTATGGCTGGCCTGAACAAGGCATTAACAATTGTACTGCTTGTTTCCACCGTGTCAATTGTTATCGCAATAATCCTCAACCGTCGCGGTTCCGTGTTTTGGGCTGGATTGATTCTCGTGCTCGTGCAGGCGATAGGCATCATGATGAATCTTTACACGACACCGACAGGCTTGAGCTTTCAAGTGATCTCATCGTTTGCAATACTTATCCTGCCAACTCTACTAGCCGCTGCCCTACTCCCTCCCGCTACAGTTTTTCTGTTTGCCGCACTCAACACGATCTTCTGTTTCTTTGCGATTACGTTTATGCCGCATGCGAAGGGGTTCAACGATCCGGCGGCACTCGTGTTTGTGCAGGGTGTCGTCTTGCCAGCAGTTGTGCAGGGTGCAACGGCTGGCATTGCTTTTCTATGGGTGAGTAGTTTGCAACGTGCGTTGCGCGAACGAGATCAGGCCGAAGAGGTGGCACGTCTTGAGCGCGACCTGTCGGAACAGACAGAGATCATGGCGCAGCAAAAAGTGCAATTGGAACAGAGCATCAATATGATTTTGCAAACGCAGACGCGCGTGGCAAACGGTGATTTGAATGCGCGTGTGCCACTGACCTCTGAAAATGTCTTGTGGTCGGTTGCGGGCACGTTGAACAATCTGATTACGCGATTGCAACGTGCCCAGAATGCCGAAGAACAGCTAGAACGTACACGGGCGAGTGCGGGCTGGTTAGTGACAATTATGCGTAACCACAAGGCTGGTCAGCCTGCCGGACGCTACACACGTACAGGTACAGTGGTTGACTCCATCGCGATGGAGTTGTTTACACCATCAGACACACAATCACAATCACATTCCCAACAAGGGCAACGTCAACGGTTATAAATTTTGAAACTGAAAGGGAATTTCATGAAAGCTATTCGAGTTCACCAGCGAGGTGGTCTTGATGCAATGAACATAGAGGAGATAGCGCGTCCTACACCTGAAAAAGGGCAGGTGCTCATCAAGGTTGCGGCGGCGGGAGTGAACTTTGCGGATATAGGGCAACGCACTGGGAGCTATCCTAATCTCGCGCCACTCCCATTGACACTTGGATTTGAGGTCGCTGGTATTATAGAAGAGATAGGTGTAGATGTTTCGGGGGTAAGTAAAGGGACACGTGTCGTATCGCTAGTGAATGGAGGATACGCGGAGTATGCAGTGGCCGATGCCGCTCAGGTGCTACCTCTACCTGATAAAGTGAGTTTTGAGGCGGCGGTTGCCATTCCCGTACAGGGACAAACGGCGTACCTTGCGCTTCAGAAAGCGGCGCGTCTACAGCAGGGTGAACGCGTACTGGTACATTCGGCGGCGGGCGGTGTAGGCACACTGGCGATTCAACTGGCGAAACTGATGGGGGCGAGCATAGTGATTGGCACCACGACGAACGCAGCAAAAGAGGCGTTCATTCGCGAGCTAGGTGCCGATGCTGTTGTACGAACAAATGAGAAGAATTGGGTTGAACAGGTCATGCAAGCCACTCAGGGGCAGGGAGTAGATGTTATACTGGAGGTGATCGGTGGCGAGATTGGGCAGCAAAGTATTGGCTGTCTAGCAGCGAATGGACGGATGGTAGTCTACGGCTCACTTACGGGACGGCCTACAGCAGTTATGGCGCAGATGTTGATGCCCAAGTGCTTGAGCGTTATTGGCTATAACACAAACGTCCAAAGCCGTGCAAACCAGCTGCGAGCAAGCCACGATCTACTGCGTTACATTGCTTCTGGTCAAGTACGCGTCACGGTTGATGATAGCTTTCCGCTGGTGGACGCAGTGGAAGCGCATAAAGCAATTAGTGAGAACAAGACACGTGGTAAGGTTGTATTAACTGTTTAGCAGCAAACAAACGTACACATACCGAAAGGAAATACTCTTGTCCGAATTCGCACCTCTTACCGACGAGCAAGCAATACTTCCTAGCTCGTTGGACATAGCACAGGCACCAACGAAGCCAGTGACACCAATTTTTCAGCTTTTGCTGTCGCTTGCCAATGTTGTTGTGTGGTTGTCGATCATTCCACTTTACCAATTATTACTGCCTGCACAGGTAGCGGTACTAGACCCTCAAAACAAGATTTCAACGCTTTCGTTCATCATCTTTATCGCGGGTATCACCTCTGTGCTGGCACAGCCATTAGCTGGTGCGTTCAGTGATCGCACAACATCGCGCTTTGGGCGTCGCAGACCGTGGATCGTTGGCGGGATGTTGCTTGTAGTGATCGCGCTACTGTTTATGGCAAACGCACCAAATATTCCACTTTTAGCGGTTGAGTTGGGTGCATTTGGCTTTGTGATGGGTGCAGTGCTTTCACCGGTGCTGGCAATTATTCCCGATATGGTTCCAGTGCGGCAACGCGCGACAGTTTCCGCGTTTGTCGGTCTGGCGCAACCGCTTGGTACGCTGATTGGTATTATCTTGATTGCTCAGGTAATCAAATCAACACAAATCTCGTACTACGTCGTGGCGGCCATTCTGTTTGTGATTATTCTACTCTTCGCGGTGTTCGTACGCGAAACACCGATTGCAAAGGAAAGTGTACCACCGTTCTCGTTCCGCGAATTTTGGAGCCACTTCTTCATCAATCCAGTGAAATACCCTGATTTCGGCTACACATGGCTCGCGCGCTTCCTGGTGATTATGGCCCAAACCATTCTTGTAGAATTCATTCTTTTCTATCTGAATGACGTTGTGCATTACGAGAAGCTCTTTCCAGGGCAAACAGCGCAACAGGGTGTATCCATATTCCAGGGCATTTACACCATAACGCTGATCGTCTCGACGATTATCGCTGGCATTCTTTCAGACCGTTTACAGAGACGCAAGATATTCGTGGTTGTAGCAAGCATTGTGATGACAATAGCTCTGTTGTTCCTGGCTTTTGTACCGGGGTGGACGACCGTCTTGATTGTCGCGGCTGTCTTCGGTATTGGCTTTGGCATCTATATATCCGCAGATATTGCGCTTGCGACCCAAGTATTGCCACAGTTGCAGAGTCAGGGCAAGGACCTCGGCTTTATCACGGCGTCGAACATTCTGCCGGAGTTGCTATTTCCGGTGATTTCTTTTGTCGCGTTCGGCATCTTTCATGGCTATGCTGCATTGTTCACAATCGCAGCTCTTGCCACACTATTCGGCGCGGTATGCATA
>CAXTUE010000306.1:0-6279 GCA_964247355.1 uncultured Ktedonobacteraceae bacterium
GGATGAGAGCATGACAGGGGCTGAGTCACTGTCACTACTATACACGATGCACGGCTTGCTCCACAACCTCGATAGACATACCTTGTTCAAACAGAACCGTTTTTATTTATCCATCTCATATAGCGACCTCAATAGATTGAGTTTAAGCCAAAGTTGTTGATGCTCTATTAAGTTTGTCATATATGCCTGTACGAAGGCAACTCCGAGTTGGATTTTGGTGTTGACTTTATTGCTTCCACTTACAGAACGATTGAGACCCGTCTAAAAGTCACCTGTTATTGTCAAAGTATCATCATGCACATTTGCTTCTTTATATAAACGTAGTACAATGGGAACATTTGTGAAAGCATGATAAAATGTGTTCGTACTAAAACAAACTTAAGAAGGAACGATTTTTTATGGCCCTTACTATAGGTATTATTGGTTTGCCGCAGAGTGGCAAAACGTCGTTATTCAACGCGCTAACGAAGGCGGGCGCGCCTGTAAGCGGGTACGCAGGCAACACGGTACAGGCGAATCTAGCGATGGTGCAGGTCCCCGATGCACGACTACAACCACTCGCCGAGATTTTCAATCCAAAGAAGACGACGTACACAACGGTTGAGTTCGTGGATGTCGCGGGCATGGGACAGGTCGCGAAAGAGAAGCAAGAGGAGCGCAAGGGACTTAGCGCCGAATTTCTGGGGCATATTCGCAACGCCGACGCGCTGGCGATTGTGCTACGTACGTTTAGCAACAGCAATGTGCTACCCGCCAATGGGGAGAGCGACCCTAATCGCGATCTGGATAGCCTCAATGCCGAACTGGTGCTCACCGACCTTGCCTCAGTTGAGAAGCGTATCGAGCGCACCACGAAGGCGGCAAAGTCCGGCGACAAGAAATACGGGCAAGAGCTAGAGGTCCTGCGCAAATTGCAAGATGCGCTCAACGAACTCAAACTGGCAAGCGAGGTCGAGCTATCACAGCAGGAGCGCGGCCTGTTGAGCGAACTCTTTCTAATCACGATGAAGCCCCGTATGTATGTCTTGAATGTCAGTGAAGATGTGCTGGGCGAGGCACAGACGATTCTGGCAGACATTGCTACTGGCAAGGAGACGCCCAACCTGAAGGGTGAACTCAAGGGTGTCGCGACTGTTGCTAAGCGCGCAAAGGATGAGGGAGCAGAGGTAGCGGCGGTTTCGGCACGTTTAGAGGCGGAGCTAGCCGAGTTGTCAGAAGAGGATGCGCAGGAGTATCTTGAATCACTTGGTTTGCCGCAATTGGGCGCGGATCGTGTGATTCAGGTTGGCTATCGTTTGCTCAACCTCATCACGTTCTTGACAGCGGGTGAAGACGAGGTGCGTGCGTGGACGGTCACACGAGGGGCGAAGGCACCGGAGGCGGCGGGAAAAATTCACTCTGACATCGAGCGTGGCTTTATCCGGGCTGAGGTAACGCGCTACGAAGACTTCGTAGCAAATGGCTCGTTCGCGGCTGTATCCAAGAAGGGACTGCAACGATTGGAAGGCAAAGACTATGTTGTGCAAGATGGCTATATTGTGCACTTCCGTTTCAATGTAGGCAAATAACTGATAAAGAAAAACGGCCGAATTCTGTACATGTGATGGGTCGCATGAACATAATTCGCCCTTTTTTCTTTATCAATGTATAAAACAAATGAAGTTTTTTGTCTCACTTTTGTTGTGTCATTCGTGTAAGCTGTAGCGGAGACAACAGCTTTCAATAATTTGTATATAGGATGCCATCGTCATGAGGAAGAGCACGTTTATGAGTCATGATTTGCTACCATCATCGCAACAAACGTACATTCCTGCCGTTACGATTTCCAGCGCAACGTTCAAACACTCGTGGGGAAAATTGCCTGTTGCTACAACGGGCGCACCTGAGCACATTTGTGGTGAGGCGCGGCGTATTGGTTACACGGGAAAGAATGAAGACGCTCTTGCTCTTTATCGCTTGAAAATAAAATCCTCGAATGGTCTTCCGACGGTAACATTGCCTAATCTTTACATCATCAAAGATGGCTTCTTCGTCGAATATTAAACACAGACAAGCTTGGTTACTCAAACACCGCTACCAAGGCTTGTAATACCAGGTCATCTTGTTCCTCAAAGACGGTACGAGGATCAAGCAATAGCGCATTCTTCGCGATACGCACGATAATGGGGGTTGTGTGCAGACGCAATTTCTTCGCCAGTTCTTCGAGTGATAGAGGAATTCTTGCGGCATCCAGTGCGACAAGTGTGGTGGGAAGTGTTTCACCGGGGAGGGAGCCGCCACCTATGGTTGACTCGCCACGCTGAATGCGGGCAGCAATGCCGTGTTCTTGTAAGTGTGTTACCCATTGAGTTGCGCGTCGAGATATTTTTTCGGGATGTGTGGAAATCATGCGCCAGATGGGAATATGTGTTTCGGCCTGTCCTCGCTGATAATGACGGAGCGTTGTTTCAAGGGCGGCGAGTGTCATCTTGTCGATGCGTACGGCGCGCATAAGTGGATGCTTCGCTAGTCGCGCGATTACGGAAGCTTTGCCAATCAGGATGCCAGCTTGTGGGCCACCAAGCAGTTTATCGCCAGAGAAGCAGACGACATCAGCACCTGCGGCAATACTCTCCTGCGGTGTTGGTTCGTGCGTTAAACCATATGTTTCGCTTGTAAGCAAGCAACCACTACCAAGATCGTTCATTACAAGCAAATTATGTTGATGAGCCAATGTAGAGAGGTCAGCAAGCGATGTAACTTCTGTGAAACCTGTGATGAGAAAGTTGCTGGGATGAACCGCGAGCAGCAGGGCAGTTCGTTCAGTGAGGGCATCTGCGTAGTCTTTGAGGCGTGTGCGATTTGTTGTGCCGACCTCGACGAGCGCACAGCCGCTTTGACGCATCACATCGGGAACACGAAATCCGCCGCCGATCTCGACCAACTGTCCGCGCGAGATAACAACCTCACGTCCAACAGCAAGCGTACTTAAGCTTAGGAGAACGGCGGCGGCGGTATTGTTTGTAACAAGAGCGGCCTCGGCACCCGTCAACTCGCACAGCAGGCGCGCAACATGTGTGTGGCGTGAGCCACGTTCTCCTGCCTCCAGGTCGTATTCGAGATTTGAATAGCCGCCAGCCACGTTTTGTACGGCTTGCAGAGCTTCGTAGCTAAGAGGTGCACGACCAAGATTTGTGTTAATAATTACCCCTGTTGCATTAATGACGGGACGGAGGTGGAGTTGTTGCTCAGCATAGAGGTTCAGCACTAGTCAGCAGTTCCTTATGAGAGGGACATTGTATGCCAGCAAGAATGTCAGTGCGGGCATGGGTGAGGGCAGCACGAATAGCACGTACGGCGAGAGTGTGCGAGAATTGCGTCGTGAGTTGCTGCCCGATCTCTGAATGCAATAGTTCATCGACAGAAGGAAGGAGACGAAGCTGATTCTGATCAACTGTCATACTCATCCTCCTCCTACTAATGTAGCGAATAATACATAGTGATGGCGAGACTATTAGCGATTTTGCCCATGACGGCGCGTAGGTCCACATCGTTCAGTTTGCAGATGGCATACTGATCGGCCAGCAGAGTACGTAGAATGGGATACATCAACTCTGTTTTTACAAGGCTATCTGTGTCGAACAAAGGATAATCTCTTTTCAAGAGAAGATGATGATAAGGTCGTAGTTTGCCACGATAGGAGGTGAGCGCGACAACATTAACCGCTCCTGCATGGCGGCAGAAAGGGTCGCCCGAAACAACAAGAGCGGGATGCCAGTCCAGGATACGCTTTTCTTCAATGCCTGGAGGTAGCGATGAATAGCCAAAATTCACCCAATACACCATGCCGAACTGCACAGGCGTCTGGTACGTCAGTGCATCCGGTACAAGTTCAGGTGGGTGAGGCATAGTTTACAACATATCTATTCTGCTATTATTACGAATGAGCGAAAGCAACGGGGGCGTAAGCGGGTGTATCACTTGATTCTAGCTGAGCATGGAAACAGGCACTGGTGAGTGAGCAGGAGCGTACAACGAGGCTGGTGCGTTCTTCGCGTTCATCCAGACTCTCGTCTTGCAGTGCGAGTGAGATAAGGTCCATATCATGCTGGTACTGCTCGCGGAGAAGGGAAGAACGGCTAAAGTCGTAATTTGTTGCCATAGTAGAGCTACCTCTTTATTCCTAATCCATGTATTCCAAAACCAATAACAACTACACACATTCAGGGTAGTGGCAGGGCCGCCAACTGTTCATTCCAATTCGCTTGCTATAGCAATAGCGATCTAGCGAGTGCTCAAGGGTGGGGTATTTTTCTTCAACGAAAGAGATTATACCAGCAAATTGTACAAGAAGCAATGCTTTTTGTCACGACTTTATACCACTAATGAGTAACATCTGAATATCTTTGTGTTTCTGTACTTATTGTAACACATCGAAAAATACTGCGGTTTTCTTTAGGAAAAGAGTAGGAAAAATGGATAGGACAGAAAATGCTTGACACGCTTTTACGAGTCGGCTATAATAGCCTCGTCGATCACTCAGAATGAACTGGTGTGTTCCTCAACCTGGGTAGTTACCAAAGCGGTCAAATGGGACTGACTGTAAATCAGTTGCGAGAGCTTCGGGGGTTCGAATCCCTCACTGCCCACCCATGCAAGGCGTTTTGGCGTCAGGTATGCAAGGTTGGCCCGTGTGGCACAGGGGTAGCGCGCAGTCTTGGTAAGACTGAGGTCATGGGTTCAAATCCCATCACGGGCTCCAGTGGTTTCTTGAATGGTGCTTGCACCAGATGCCCTCTCTGCTCTGGTCGCATCCCGCCAGAAATCCACGTAGGACATAAAAAGCTTTTGCCGCCATCTTCTGGATGAATCGTTGTTTCCCTTATTACTAGACATAAGCGTGGGAGACATGTACCAAGATAGGACGATCATACTACCAGGGGATGGCTGCTGCATGTCTATACTACTGTTAGTTGGTCGCAAGTGTTCGTAGGGACCGATTTATCGCGTCCTAGTACAATATCAATTACTGACTAAAGGACGCGATAAATCGGTCCCTACGAGAAGGATTGCAGGAGGAGCCTTAAAAGGCATGGCAAAGAAGAAATTTGAGCGGAATAAGCCGCATGTGAACGTGGGCACGATTGGACACATCGACCACGGCAAAACCACCCTAACCGCCGCCATCACCAAAGTGCTGGCGACGCTGAGTGCCACCAACAAGTATACCGCCTTCGACCAGATCGACAAGGCTCCCGAAGAGCGTGAGCGCGGTATCACCATCGCGATCGCGCACCTGGAGTACGAGACCGAGCAACGCCACTATGCCCACGTGGACTGCCCCGGCCACGCCGACTACATCAAAAACATGATTACTGGCGCGGCCCAGATGGACGGTGCTATTCTGGTGGTCAGTGCTCCTGACGGCCCGATGCCGCAGACACGCGAGCACGTGCTGCTGGCGCGGCAGGTGGAAGTGCCGGCCATGGTGGTGTTCCTCAACAAAGTCGACATGATGGACGACGAAGAGTTGCTCGAACTGGTGGAGCTGGAAGTGCGCGAACTCTTAAGCAAGAACCAGTTCCCCGGCGACGATGTGCCGGTCATTCGTGGCTCGGCTCTGCGCGCGCTGGAGAGCAAGGGCGACCTCTCCCGCACGGACGAAGCGGCCAAGAGCATCTGGGAGTTGATGGATGCGGTCGATAGCTACATTCCGACGCCTGCGCGTCCGACCGACCGTCCGTTCTTGATGCCAGTGGAAGACGTGTTTGGCATTAAGGGTCGTGGCACGGTGGCCACGGGCCGTATCGAGCGCGGGGTAGTCAAGGTGGGGGAGAACGTGGAGATCATCGGCATGCAAGAGGTGACGCGCAGCGTGGTGGTGACGGGCGTGGAGATGTTCCAGAAGACGCTGGACACGGGCATGGCGGGCGACAACGTAGGGTGCTTGCTGCGAGGTATTGAGCGCACGGACATCGAGCGAGGACAGGTATTGGCCAAGCCGGGGTCGATCAAACCGCACAAGACATTCAAGGCGCAGGTGTATGTGTTGTCGAAGGAAGAGGGAGGGCGGCACACGCCGTTCTTCAACGGGTATCGACCGCAGTTTTATGTGCGCACGACGGACGTGACGGGAGCGATCAAGCTGCCGGAGGGGGTGGAGATGGTGATGCCAGGAGACAACATCGAGATGACGGTGGAGTTAATCCAGCCGGTGGCGATGGAAGAGGGCGTCAAGTTTGCCATTCGAGAGGGTGGACGAACCGTAGGTGCGGGCATCTGCACCAAGATCGAAAACTA
>CAXTUE010000307.1:0-6276 GCA_964247355.1 uncultured Ktedonobacteraceae bacterium
ACAGAATGGATTAAACCGTTCTCTGACTCAGAGAACGGTTTAATCCATTCTGTTTGATTATATTCTCTATTCTTAACAAAACCTCATCTGTTCCATTTCTAATCATTCAAACATACAAAATCATCATTGCACGCAGCTTTTTTGCTAAACTTGCGGTAAGATGAGCTTCTCAGCTTCTTCTGAAGCCTCCGCAACGCTTACCTTCTTTATCATATCTTGCAATATCACAGCACTTTCAATTGTGCTTGTCGCATCTTTGGCTAATTGATTGATATCAGGAAAACGTGTGGTTATAATGAATAAAAGTGTTTCTCGCATTTGCTGCATTTTTCGTTGTTTTGACTCTTCTGGTTCCATATTTTCACCCTCGTTTATAGTTTGATGATAGACGATATCAATGAACACTATTATCGATATTGTCTATCATCAAACTTAACACTAACTAAGCGAATACTGGAAGGTAGTGTTTACTTATTGCAAAGCGTCTTGGAGTAAACAACATTATCTACCCACCAGATGTAACCAACTGCGCGGACTTTGCTCCCGCTTCATGGTATATTTAGCTTCCGTTGAAGCATCAAGAAGAGCATAATGCTTGCCCCGAAACTTCTATTAAAATGCAATATCAATGAAACACAACTGTATATCGAAGACGAAATTATGTCTTCGATGAAAACAAACGCTGAAATAGCGGAACGCATTGACGAACTTTGGCTTATACAACAACAAGAAGCAATTTCGCACGGCGGGAAACTTTGGAATTCGCTTGCATACAGATTAGAGCGTTTCTGGCAATATGGTGACAATCTACACTTACAACTTAGTACAGTTGAATATAAAGATATTATGATACGACGTGCTATAAAAGTGTTACCTGTTCTAGGAGAGGACTACTTTACGAAATTCGTCTTTGTTGCCAGTCTGATTTGTACTTCTGATAATATGTATGTCTTTGGTAGAAGTAATACTACGCAAACGATAGACCTTATTGGTGGTGGAGTTAACAAAGACGAAGGGCTAGTGAAAGATGGCTCTGACTTCTTTGGGGCGCTCTATAGAGAGTTTAAGGAAGAGATAAATCTTGACAGAGCAGATATTGTATCTAGTACGTTAAGAGGCATTCTGTTGTCTCCGTGGTACGGTATTGGCTGTATTTTTTATACAAAGCTGAGGATTTCAAGCGACGAAGTTGTCGCGAAATTTCAGTTAGAAAATGATGGCGAAATACAAGGGTTGATTCTTGTGGAAAGCGAAAACATCGAAACCTTTTTAGAGACGTTGAGAGGATATAAACCGCTCATTAATGCGATGGAATTAGGTTTGTAAGGAGATCATTATGTTTAACCATGAACCTGATAAATATATATGTCCTTTCTGTCTTTTTCTAAGAGGCGGCGATAATACACAAAATCGTCAGCAAGACCTTATTTGCCAGGATGAGCTTGTTACAGCTTTTATTGCTCCTCGTTGGTGGCCAAAGAACGAGGGCAATGTTCTTATTATACCTAATGAACACTTTGAAAATCTTTATGATTTGCCTCAGCAATATGCATATAGAATTCAAGATATTGCCAAAGAAATAGCGATTGCATTCAAAAACGTTTATGCTTGTCATGGTGTCTCAACGAGGCAACATAATGAACCAGCAGGAGGTCAGGATGTATGGCACTATCACTTACACGTCTTTCCTAGATACGAAGGAGATAACTTATATAGAAGTTCTCGCTCTCAGGAAATAGCTTCTCCTGAGAAACGACAGGTGTATGCAGAAAAACTAAGAGGGTTCCTGGATCGAAATACCGGAAAAGCATAGTATATTTGTTTCTGTTTAGTATCATTATAACTGAAGCCTTATACGGTTTAACAAGAAAGTGGAAATACTATGAAACTCTTCCAGTGGTTTCAGCAGCAACTACAAACAAGTGCGGATGGCTTTCTCTGGGCAGTAGAACAGATACCACAAGAACGTTTAGATATTGCTCCACGCCCGAACAGATGGCCTATTGCGTGTATTATCTTTCATCTCACGCACTACGAGCAACGTTTAGCTCTACCTTCTATGTTACAATGGCTAGGTGGACCCAGACCCGTAGTTGGGACGCAAGAGGAGGACAATGCACGGGACGAGCTTGATTGGAATAATGGCAATGGGCATGAGATACAGACCTTGATTACAGATTTCAAAGAGGTGCGTTCTCAGCAACTTGCGTTATTTCCTCAGTTTACCGAGCAAAGTTGGCACGAGGAACGTGAGGCGATTTGGGGGAGCGTCTCGCTGAAATGGGTTGTCACGAAAACGTATCAGCATACGCTTGAGCATACCGACGAAACGTTACGCGCATATCTTTGGTGGAGGTAGTCATGAGCAATAATAATAGGAATGATGCTCAGCTTCCTGAGCATGTGAGTAAAAATAGGGCTATGTGGAACGCAACAAGTGATGAATACGACCATCACAACGCACATGTATTATCAGGAGAACATGCAATGGCGTGGGGTGAGTGGCGTATTCCAGAGGCGGAATTGCGTGTACTTGGTGATGTGGCGAACAAAGATATCCTGGAGTTGGGCTGGGGTGCGGCGCGCTGGTCTCTTGCTCTAGCACAACATGGGGCGCGACCTGTTGGTCTCGATATTTCCTCTCGTCAGCTACAACATGCACAACGTCTGATGAGCGAAGCAGGAGTCTCCTTTCCATTAATCGAGGCCAGTGCTGAAAGTGTTCCCCTTGCAGACGCTAGCTTTGATATCGTCTTTTGTGACTGGGGTGCAATGACGTTTTCTGATCCCTATCGTACGGTACCGGAGGTTGCCCGGTTGCTACGAAAGGGTGGTCTATTCGCGTTTATGACTGCAACTCCTATTTCGGCACTTTGTCAAGATAGGCAAACAGGCCAAATAGGGCAGACATTGCTCAATGATTATTTTAGTCTGCACCGGATCGAATGGGAGGATGGAGTGGATTTTCAGTTGCCCTATGGAGAGTGGATTCGGCTCTTTCGACGCAATAGCTTTATCATCGAGGACTTAATTGAGACGCAACCCGCTATCGGTGCTACCAGTGCGTATGTCACTGAGGAGGAAACGGCACTGGCGAGACGCTTTACGAGAGAAAATCTCTGGAAACTACGCAAAGAGGGCTAACTTGCGTTGCTTTGCATCTTGCACAAAAGAGTTTTGTGTGCTTGCAAGACGCGAAAAAACGGGGTAGGATGACCCTATACCATTTTTCAACTCATCCTGTGTTTCTGTAACGGGTAGATAGCTTCCATCGTACAGGATACTATACACCGTTTTGTTTTCAGGGATGAATCTATCCTGATTCAGGTTTTACAGAGGAGTCGTAGGGTGCAGCGAGCGAGTGAAGAGCCGTTACAGGCCGAGATAGTTCAGGCTAGCGAAAAGAAAAAATCATCCGTTGGTCAGCGTTGGTTGACGGCAGGAGTTGCTATTCCTGTTGTGCTTACCTTTGTGTGGTTCGGCGGTTGGATTGCCTTTGCTGCCGTCTTGCTTGTCGTCATCCTGGGAACATTAGAGCTGCACAACATGCTGCTTCACGCGGGCTATCATCCATTAATCTGGATTAGTTTTGGGCTGAGCGTTCTTTTCCTGATAGCCGCCATGTTTCCCCAGCAACGACAGTTGATTCTCGAAACAAGCTTAGGAGCAGGACTACTTGTATCGTTCCCCCTGTTCTTTATCCGTAAGCAGCTTGATGGGGCAATGGTCGATTGGGCTTTGACGCTGGCTATCTCGATCTATCTCGGATGGCCTATGAGTTTCTTTTTGTTGCTGCGAGGTTCCGAGCCGAGTCGCATTGACATCTTGCATAACTAGACGAATCACACATGGCTCTATCTGCCTCGTGCTGTCTGCTGGCTTTTAATGCTATTGCTCGGTGTCTGGGGCTTTGACGCTGCCGCCTTTTTCGCGGGACGTTACTTTGGACGCCACAAACTCGCTCCAAGAATTAGTCCCGCGAAGACGTGGGAGGGCGCACTCGGAGGTTTTATTCTCTCTATCACGGCTGCCCTGATATTAATAGTAGTACAATTGGGTGTTCCGTGGTATCTTGCGGTTATTCTCGGTATACTACTCGGTGTCGCGGCAGTCTTCGGTGATCTCGCCGAATCGCTGATAAAGCGTCAAACGCGTGTCAAAGATAGTGGTCAGTTTATGCCTGGACATGGTGGAATGCTTGATCGTATAGATAGTTTGCTCTTTGCGGTAATTGTTGTGTATGTCTTTTCCCAGCTTGTTGGAAAATAACAACGTTGCTATAATCTAAAGAGGAACAAAACACACTGTTTGCTGTTACAGTAAGCAAACATGATTTTTGTTATGTGAATAAAAATTTATGACCAAATTCCCTAAACGCATCGCCTTATTGGGTAGTACTGGTTCGGTTGGGCGACAAACTCTGGATGTTGTGCGACGCTTTCCAGAACATTTTCGTATTGTTTCGCTTGCCGCACGCAGCAATATTGCTTTATTAGCACAGCAGGTAGAGGAATTTCATCCGCAGCTCGTTGCGTGTTTTGCCGGAACGCCAGAACTCGAACGTGCCGCGATGGACGTCCTTCCCGGTGTTGTACTTGGCGCGCAAGGACTTACTGCTGCTGCGACACATCCAGATGTAGATATTGTTGTCGCCGCAACGTCTGGCCTGATGGCTCTCGAACCCACACTGGCCGCGATTAAAGCGGGCAAGACGATAGCTGTTGCCAATAAAGAGACGCTTGTCATGGCGGGTCATATTGTGATGCCCGCCGCCAAACGTGCTCATATAGACGTTTTTCCTATAGATAGTGAACATAGCGCAATCTGGCAATGCTTGCGGGGAGAGGCATATGCAGATATTCACCATTTGATTATAACCGCCTCCGGTGGACCGTTCCGTCGCGCAACACTTGAACAGATGCAAAATGTGACGGTTGAGCAGGCATTGGCGCATCCTACGTGGCGCATGGGGCCGAAGATCACAATTGACTCTGCGACGCTCATGAACAAGGGTCTGGAGGTTATTGAGGCGCACTGGCTATTTGATATACCCTATGAACGCATAGAGGTGATTGTGCATCCCGAAAGCATTGTGCATTCTATGGTCGAGTTCATCGATGGCTCTATCAAAATGCAAGCGAGTTTGCCCAGTATGCATTTGCCGATTATGAATGCGCTCTCCTATCCTCAGCGTCTACAAGCTACTGATACTGGTCTCATTCGCGAACTGCGCTGGCATGACGTGGCGCGGCTCAACTTTGAGGCATTGGATGTCGCGCGTTTCCCCTGCTTTCGGCTTGCGCTTGAAGCTGCGAAACGCGGTGGAACCTATCCAGGTGTGCTTGTTGGTGCGGACGAAGAGGCAGTAGACCTGTTCTTACACGGAAAAATCCAGCTACTGGAGATAGCGGAACTGATCGAGGCTGTCTTGGAACGTCACACATCTATTGCACAACCCAATGTCGCGGAAACGTTAGAGGCATGTGCGTGGGCGCGAAGCATAACACAAGAATTGTATTCAACGAAGATAAAAAATAGATTGTAAAGGAACCGGAGAATGAATAACTGGTATTTACTTGCTGCCATTCCAGTATTCGGGTTGCTCGTGCTTGTTCATGAATTTGGACATTTTATTACCGCGAAGTGGGCGGGCATTCGTGTCGAGGAATTTGGACTTGGCTTTCCACCTCGCATCGTGGGTATCCGTAAGCGCACGAGTGGAGGCTGGGAAGTAATATGGCTTGGTGGAAATAGCAGTGCCGAAGATTCGTATAGCGGCGCGAAACAAACGCCATTTAGCGGCACAAGTGGTGGCGTAAGTACTATTGGTGCTTCTGACCATACCATCTATTCGCTGAACTTTTTGCCTATCGGTGGCTTTGTGCGTATGCCGGGTGAGAATGGTGACATTAATGATGCTGAGGGCAAGTACGACGAAGGAAGCTTTGCTGCGAAAACGGCGGGTAAGCGTATCATTGTGCTAGTTGCGGGCGTCACCATGAACGTGCTACTTGCTATGGTGCTTTTTACCGTTGCATATGGGCTTGGCGAACCAACCTTTCCATCAATGATAGGCACAGTCGAAGCAAATTCACCGGCGCAGACGGCTGGCTTGCGTTCAGACGATACGATATTGAGTGTGAATGGCGCCTCTGTCAAAACATTTGACGATGTGGTAACGCAGGTGAACAAGATTGTTGTTGCTGATAACAACAAACATACCACTGTGCCAGTCAATCTTCTAATTCAGCACAAGGGAAGCGCAACAACTCTTCC
>CAXTUE010000308.1:0-654 GCA_964247355.1 uncultured Ktedonobacteraceae bacterium
AGCAATAGTTTTATCTATCCTGGCACCATAGTGGACTACCACTGGCAGTTTTACGATAAGACAACACAGGCATATGCAGAGGGACAACATAAAGAGTTCACGGTCATTGACAATCGCTTTGCGTGGCAACATTTCACGCAGGAGCAGGTGCAAGTAAACTGGTACGGTCAATCTACCGATTTTGGTCAATCGGTGCTGAGTCAAGCACTCAACAATGTGAGGCGTATCAGTGCTAATCTTGGAGGTACGCTCCTGCATCCCGTGAACCTGTGGCTCTATCAAACGCCCGATGATTTTCGTGGTTCGCTTCCACCGGACGTACATGAGTGGGTTGGTGGTATCGCGTTTCCTTCATTGAATGAAGCCTCCATTGTTGTCGATAGTTTGAATGCTGATACGCTCATTCGCGACATGCCGCATGAGCTGACGCATCTCGTGTTTCACCAGTTGACCGCGAATGGCATTCTTGCTCCGCTCTGGTTTGACGAAGGGTTGGCGGTTTACAACCAGACCTATCAAGAACCGGACATGATCCAAACCTATAAGCATGCACTTGTGGCTCATAGTCTGCTACGCTTGAACACGCTCACCTATACCTTTCCTACTGACTCGGATACGGCGTATCTCGCATACGCGCAAAGTTGGAAACTTATC
>CAXTUE010000308.1:665-3276 GCA_964247355.1 uncultured Ktedonobacteraceae bacterium
GCAAAGATGGCAAAGCTCATCACATTGATGAATAGCGCAAAGGGTGAGTTTAATGAAGACCTGAAGCAGGCACTGGGCGAAGACGTAATTCATCTCGAAAATTCATGGCGCGTTCAACTCAGTCAATCCCCAGTGCTTACACCAGCAGACATGGCTCAACCCACTCCCCGGTCATCGAACAGTTCCCTCCCCCACTCCGTAGGTAGTAGTGATGTCTCTTCGCCGTTGTTGCTACTTGCTGGCATTCTGCTTATTCTCTTGCCTATCACTGGTCTCTCGACATTTTTTCTACTGTATAGGCGCAGACAGCAGAGGAACGCGCGAGTCCAACAGGCACAGCAAAGCGTTTCTACAGCATTTACGCCATATGGATACAGGCCGTATCAGCCGTACTCGCACTCTATACCGCAACAGCAAATTCAGCCCAGCAACCCATTTGCATCATATGGTAGCGGAACAGTACCCCCGCCTTTTTACAACAACGCGCCACAATCGTATACAAATCCTGCACAGTATATGCAGCAACAGTTTCCTGACGCATCGACTCAACAAAGACAAGACTATACAAATCAGCAGCCAAAGCAGGCTCCACAAGAATAGGCGGTATGTATTATGGATAGAAACAAGCAGAATACCGTTGTGTTTGACCTTCCAACTCCCTATTATCCCTCTGACGCGTTGACGTTGGACGAACTCGCGCACTGGGTCGCGTTCAGTCGTTTTCCCGGCATCGGGCCGGTGCGCTTCAAACTCCTGCTCGACTTCTTTGAGAACGATGTTGCGGCGGCGTGGAAAGCCGATAGCAAGCATCTCGCGGAAGCTGGTCTCGATGTAAAAACAATTGACAAACTTGTCGCACACCGCAGTACGACCTCGCCACAGCAAGAGCTAGAAATATTGGAGAAAAAGCGTATTCAGGTCATTACGTGGCGCGATGCCAACTATCCACCATTGCTAAGAAAAATTGAGTATGCGCCGCCTGTACTCTATATCTATGGTACATTTATGGAGGACGACCGTCACTTCGCGCTCGGCATCGTCGGTACGCGCAAAATGAGCACATATGGACGGCAAGTAACTGAACGCTTCAGTACTGAACTCGCGCAGGGCAAGATAACGATTGTTAGTGGCCTAGCCCTCGGCGTCGATACCGTTGCGCACACTGCCGCACTTGACGCCGGCGGACGAACACTTGCAATACTGGCAAGCGGTCTTGACACCATTTATCCACCCGCGAACTACAATCTTGCGAAACGTATCGTCGAGTCGGGACAAGGGGCATTGATTTCTACATTTCCGTTGGGTGTACGCCCAGACGCCAGCAACTTTCCCGCTCGCAATCATATTATTTCCGGTCTCTCGCTTGGTGTACTTGTCACCGAGGCACCGCCAAAATCTGGTTCATTGATAACAGCGAGTTCAGCACTCAATCAGGGACGCGAGGTGTTCGCAGTGCCAGGAGGTATCTTCTCTCCCGCAAGCGGTGGCGTGAATAAATTAATTCAAGAAGGCGCGCATCCCGTGACCAGCACAAACGACATCCTGGAATGTCTCAATATTCACGTGATTCCTGCAAACGAGGAGACGCGCACACAGGTGAAAACAATCGCACCCGATAGTCCAGAGGAACGCACCCTGCTCAAACACCTTAGTCTGGAGGCGTGCCACATTGACGAACTGACGCGCCAAAGCCAGCTTGAAGCAAACGTTGTGGCCTCAACTCTGGTGGTGATGGAGCTAAAGGGGATGGTGAAGCACGTGGGCGGTATGCATTATGTGCTGGCACGATAAAAGAGGATACTATGCACAACGTAGACATTGAAAAATATCACACGCTCCTGCCTATGTTTGATGAGTTGCAGGGTGAAAGAGTTGTAGTACGTCCCTATCGCTTGGATGATGCACAGGCACTTGTCGAGGCGGTGGGCGAGTCGCGCGAACATATTCGTCCGTGGTTAGGTTTTGCCGATGCGCATCAAACGATTGAGGAAAGCCGCGATTGGATTATTCAGCAACAGGCAAAATTATTGTTACGCAACGACATGGCTTTTTGTCTTTTAGATAAAGCAAGCAACAAGATGGTTGGGGGCATGGGATTGCATACACAGAATTGGAAGGCTCATGCCTACGAAATTGGCTACTGGCTACGCGTCTCCGCAACGGGTCATGGATACGTGACTGAAGCGGTCAAGTTGCTCACGGAGTACGTCTTTACACAGCTTGCCGCAAACCGTGTTGAGATTCGTTGTGACGCAAAAAATACAGCGAGTGCCGCTGTTGCGCAACGTCTCGATTTTGTGCTAGAAGGACGGTTGCGTAATGATAAAGTTGATACCTCCGGTAACTTGCGCGATACGCTTGTGTTTTCGTTGATACCTGCTGATAAACAACCTTCGTAGGGACATTATTGCTAATGGAAAAGATGGGATATGCGAAAGCACTATAACAAACTTGTTCGCGATAATATACCAAACATCATTCGTCAGCATGGAGATGCCTGTCAGACCGAAATTATGACCGAGGGCGAGTTTCAACTAGCGTTACGGCAAAAGATAGTTGAGGAGGCGCAGGAGGTTATGCAAGCTTTAAATGAGACAGAGCTTGTACAAGA
>CAXTUE010000308.1:3286-6249 GCA_964247355.1 uncultured Ktedonobacteraceae bacterium
CCTTTATCAAGTAATAGATACGCTTTTGCAAAGCAATAACATTAGTTTTGATACGTTACGAACAGAACAGGAGCAACGCCGAACAACCCGTGGCGGCTTCACGAAACGTATCAAATTGCTCTGGACGGAGTGACACATTCATGATTTACCTCGATCTTCTATTACAGGCCACACGTGGAACGCTTCGCTATGCGGGCAAGCAAGATAGGTTTTCCGCATTTAATCACGACACGCGGCAAATTGTTCCGGGTGAATTATTTGTGGCGGTACGGGGAGAGCGGGGCAATGGACACGACTACCTGCTTGATGCTTTGAGAGGCGGGGCGGCAGGGGTCATGGTTGAAGCGTATACTTTTGAGGGGCTTACGGAAGAGGTACAACAGCAAATAGAGCTTGCCGAGATCGCCGTGATTGTTGTTGAGGACACACGTCTCGCCTTACAGCAATACGCGAGTTTTATTTTGCGACACTGGCATCCTACCGTGATAGCGGTCACGGGCAGCGTGGGCAAGACAAGTACAAAAGAGGCTATCGCTACTGTACTTGCGAGCAAGTTTTCGACGTTCAGAAGCTGGCAAAACTATAATGACTTGCTGGGCATTCCGCTCTCGCTTGGACGGCTAGAGGAGCATCACCAATACGCAGTTCTGGAATTGGGATGCGATCATCCCGGCGAAATCGCAGCTCTTTGTCATGTCACGCGTCCTGCTATCGGCGTACTTACTCATATCAGTCCCGCGCAATTGCAGTATTTCGGCACGTTGGAACGACTTGCCGAAGAGCTAGGAACACTCTTCACAAGTTTACCACAGGGAGGATGTTTCTTTTATAACAACTTTAATCCGGCAATCTATGACTTGCTCTTTCACAAGAATGTGCTCCATGCACAGGATGTCGCGCGCTTTCCGTATCTCGTGCATAACATGCCGGGCTTTACAAAGGACGAAGCACCATCACCAGTTCAGGATATACAGGGAACATGGCAAGGCATCCAATGCTCTTTGCTCACAATGAAGCCTCTTACACCGGAGTCGCCTGAGGTCGTCACAACAATCTTGGCTTCTCGACTGCTTGGCGAACATAATCTGCAAACAATGCTCGCTGCCTATGCCGTTGGGCGGCATGTTGGTTTGAGACTGGACGAAGTTGCTGCTGCTCTACAGAACGTTGCTCCCATGCCTGGAAGACTGACGCCTTTACATGGCATACAAACCTCTATGCTGCTGGACGACACACACAATGCAACTCCAGCGTCGGTGAGCGCGGGTTTGCAAACGCTGCACTCGTTGCCAGCCGCACGTCGTATCGCGGTGCTTGGCGACATGCTCAATCTTGGCGATTTTGCGATAGAAGCCCATTGTGCGATGGGACGCGAAGTTGCACAACATGCTGATTATCTCGTCGTAAAAGGCGAGTATGCCACGCTTGTCGCGGAAGCGGCACAGCAGGGTGGACTACCATCCTCACATATAGCTATCACCTCTACACATGAGGATGCAGCACAGGCCGTACGCGCTCTACTTGCACAAACGGCTACAGATAAAGAGTTACCGGATGCGGTACTTATCAAAGGTTCCGAGGCGACACGTATGGAGCGCGTGACCGAGTTGCTGATGGCGGAGTCGTGGGAGGCTTCGGAGCGACTGGTGCGACAGACGCCTGGATGGAAACAGATTGTGGTGGCACGTGCCGAGCGTCCAACATGGGTTGAGATCGACCTGAATGCGATTGCGAACAACACGCGGCGCATCAAATCGCTGGTTGGCTCGCAGGTACAGGTATTGATTAGCCTCAAGGCCGACGCCTACGGACATGGTGCATTGAAAGTGGCGCGTACAACATTACGCAATGGCGCGTCTATGCTAGGCGTGGCAACGCTGAGCGAGGCGACACCGTTACGTATCGGTGGTATAACCGCGCCAATCCTTGTGTTTGGCTACCTTCCACTCTGGCAAATGCGCGAGGCCGTACGCCAGAATATCACCGTGACGCTTTACAGTAGCGAGACGGCTCAGGCACTTTCACGTGCCGCGCTTGCACTGAATAAAACCGTCAAGGTTCATATCAAGGTCGATACAGGCATGGGACGACTCGGCATTCGTGCGGAGCAGTCAGATGATATCGTAGCCTTTGTGCGCGAAGTGCGAGTGCTACCAGGACTCGAACTAGAGGGACTCTACACGCACTTCGCGATGGCCGATGCTCTCGATAAAACACATGCCCATCTGCAACTCGAACGCTTCCAACACATTTTGTATGTTCTCACGGAGCAAGGACTACGCCCACCGCTTGTACATGCCTCAAATAGTGCCGCAACCTTGAGTCTGTCAGAGGCACGTTTCGATATGGTGCGTCCTGGTATCGCAATCTATGGCATGGACCCCTCACTGGATGTACGCTTACCTGAAGGATTTCGGCCCGCGCTCTCCTTCAAAACGCTGGTCGCACAGGTCAAAATGATACCTGCAGGCGAGTGTATCAGCTATGGATGCACGTTTACGACAGAGCGTCCAACGCGCATAGCCGTGTTGCCCGTTGGCTACGCCGATGGTTTCCGCCGCAGTCCATACAACTGGGGCTACGTTCTGCTTCATGGACAACAAGCTCCTCTGCTAGGGCGCGTCTGCATGGATCAATGCATGGTTGATGTCACGGATATCCCACAAACACGCATGGGCGACGAGGTTGTATTGATTGGGCGACAGGGAGATGCGACGCTTACGGCAGAACAGGTTGCGGAACGACTTGGCACCATTAATTATGAGGTTGTCGCGGAGATACTGGCACGGGTGCCACGGGTGGATTAGATGCTCAATAAAAACTAGATAATACGTCGTCTGTAGTAACCAGGGCACCCACAAGGGGAAAACGCTCCTACCGTATATGAAATTCCATATATGGTAGGAGCGTTTTCCCCTTGTGGTTGCCCTAGTTGTCGTGACAATTGTATTTTAATAGTCTAT
>CAXTUE010000309.1:0-6220 GCA_964247355.1 uncultured Ktedonobacteraceae bacterium
ATTTTGTAGCGCGAAGACAAGGAGAATACCATATGCGACTCAGAGACTATGTAAACGAACGTCTTGATGAAGGCGAAGGACAGGCCACGATTGAAAGCCTGCGTGGCAACATGCAGTGCAATCTAACCGATGCTATCAACAACGTACCAGAGGCCGACTGGAACGCCGAAATTAAAAACAGGCAAAAAGAGAGTGATGGGCAAACGCTCATCTGGCTAGAGAACCAGGACGACTCAAGCTATAGCATCCAGGTATAGCCTACACAGGAAACACAAAATACTCGATCACATACCCATCGGGGTCGAGCACATACAATTGCTGCACACCATCTCCACGTGGACGCGGCCCTCCGACAATCTCTATATTGTGCGAACGGAGATGCTCCTGGGCCGCGTCCAGATCGTCAACCTCGAAGGCAAGATGTGTGGCGTGTCCTACCGCCAACTCATCACGACGATATGTAGCAACAACCTGTGTCGCTCGGCCCTCTTCAATCTCTCCAATAAGATGTATATGTGCTGCCCCTTTGCGAAACCACGCCCCTGGAAAAGCAAAGTTGCTGGGACGCGGCTCCTCGTTCATTCCCAGTACTGTCCCATAAAAATAGCGCGAACGCTCAACATCCTTGACCAGCAGTGCTGCGTGATCGAGTGCGCGAATATGCATTGGTATCTTCTCCTTGTATGATACACTTTCAATAACATTACAACGCCATTAAAATGGAGGCAAACTTTCCATGAACGACATTCCCCAAGGCTTCACAACGCTATTTCGCACAAGCCCATTTCTCGATGCGATGGGTCCATTCTATCAGCGAACAGAAGGCGATAACTTGATTATCGGCCTGCGCATCACTGAGCGACACACCAATACACGCGGCACCGCACACGGCGGCTTGCTTATCGCGATGGCAGATATCGCGCTTGGCTATAACGCTGCCTTTGTTGGCGTTGCAAAAGAGAGCGGTGCCACACCCTCCACGCTACTAACAACCGCCAACATCACCGCAGACTTCGCGGGTAGCGCAAAGCTGGGCGATTGGGTCGAAGCGCACGTCGATGTGCAAAAAGTAGGCGGTCGCCTCGCCTTTGCCAATGCCTATCTCTGGGTCGGCGACGAGCGCATCGTCCGTGCCAGTGCCGTGTTCGCCGCCGCCCCGAAACGAGAATAGATGCCTACATCACACCTTCCCACAAGCGGCGCGTCACCGCTTGCGGGTCGTCGCTTACGGAGCATGTTGTGTTGAACAACATCGTCGCTCGCTGCTGTTCGTCATAGCGCGTCCATGTCGGTAGTCCCTCTACGTGCGTCAGGTCTCTACCGTGCGCGAAGGCAATCCACGCGGCATGCATTGCGTCGGCTATCGACTGTGGCGGCTCCTCTCCTGTAAGTACAGATGTAGTTCGATGCCGGATTGTGTTGAATACAAAAGGAATTTCCAGCGCGTGACATGCTCCCAGTACGCTGCCATAGACAGGCGTGGGCCAATCGAAGCGATACATCCATGCTGATGCCCCGTGCTTTGCCTGTTGTTCCGCGACACGAATAGCGGGTATGCGGAACGTGCGGTCGGTCAGAAACGCTTCCCACGCTGTTGACAATGGTGCCTCGTGTCGTTGTGCCTCGTATGTAGAAAGTATCTCACTCGCCCTATCGCTAAAAAGCGTCGTCAGTAGCTTCATGTCCACATCTTGTTGGTTAGGATCGAACACTGTGAACAACTTCATCTCATCCAGCGTCGTCCCCACCAGTACATCTATACCCGTCGCCGAGCCATCCGCTATGGCATCTATTGAGCGTTTGGGTAATGTCACGCCATCGACCACTGGGCTAAAGGCTCGCCATTGTACCGAACTCGGCAACATCGCCTGTGCTTTTACTAGATCGTCTACAGGCGTTGTCAGCAAACGCTTCATATCTGCTGGACCAATTTCGAGTGTATGCAGCAAGCTCTGTGTTCCACTAGCCGCCGTCTGGCTACTATTCACTCGATGCGCGGCCCCGCTTTGCAAAATAGCGCGTTTGAACAAGCCCTTCGCTGCTGGCATGGTCAGTAAAGCACCAATGCTCATTGCGCCAGCAGACTCGCCGAAAACTGTCACGTTTTCAGGATCGCCACCAAATGACGCGATATTCTCCTGTACCCAGCGCAAGGCCGCGATCTGATCGAGCAGACCATTATTGCCAGATGTTGCATATTCCTCGCCTGCATACTCGGCGAGATACAGAAAGCCCAACGCGCCGAGCCGATAGTTGATTGTAACCACTACGATATCACCAAGTTGCGCGAAGGAGGTGCCATTGTACCACGGCGTTGAGCCGGAACCAGTTACAAAGCTACCACCATGAATCCAGACCATCACAGGCCGTCGCGCATCGTCGGCTCCTGGCGACCAGATATTAAGCGTCAGGCAGTCCTCGCTCATTGGTCCTGGTAGAGTACCAAATGACCCATTCGACGCCTGCGGTGAGATCGCGCCAAACTGCGTTGCCTCGCGTACTCCCATCCAACCTTCATGTGCTTGTGGCGCACGAAAGCGTAGTTGTCCAAGTGGAGGTTGTGCAAAAGGAATGCCCTTCCAGACCGAGACTGTATCTTTCTGTATGCCTTGTACCTTGCCATACTGCGTTTCAACAACTGTTGTTGTGCCCATTGCTTCCTTCTATCTTATTTTCAAACGACAAAGGTATTGCTTTACCTGCCCAAATTGTAATCAACACCTTTATCATATCGCAAATAAGGACTAGAGAGAAAAGTTCTTATAAGCTTTTCGCGGCTCGCTTCACAACTTCGCTGAATGTTGGATAGGGCAGTAGCGTAGCCGCTAGGATGTCTACGGTCAATCCAGCTTGCATCGCAACGATGATAGAGGCCAGCACATCGTCGGCATGTGCGCCAAGAATATGCCCACCCAGAATTTTTCTCTCGGCATCTACCAGCAACTTCACCAATCCCTCCGTCTCATCTTGTGACACGGCTCGCTCTATCTCTTTGAAGGACACGCGCCCAACGTTGTACTCCACACCAGCCTCGCGCAACTCTTCTTCAGTCTTTCCCACGTGCGCAAGCGGTGGATTCGTATACGTCACCCACGGCACAATACGGTCGTCAAACTGTTTTGGATGTTCGGCAAGCACGTTATGTGCCACTATCTCTCCCTGTTCAGTTGCGACATGCGTAAACTGATACCCTCCTGTTACGTCGCCAGCCGCCCAGATATGCGGCACATTTGTACGCAAAGTCGCGTCAACAGAGATACCTTTCTTCGTTGTTTCTATTCCTGCCACTTCAAGACCAAGCGTTTCAATCGCTGGCTTGCGACCAATTGCTACCAGTATCTCATCAACTTCCACATCCTCCTTTCCATGTTCGCTCGTCTGAAAACTCACACGTTTTCCTTCACTTGTACGTGCAACGGAAACTACCTCGGCACCCGTCACTGTTCGTACACCTTCGGCATGTAACAATGCAATGAGCGCGTCGGCAACCTCTCGGTCCTCTTTATCAAGAAGCGACGAACCATGCTCAAGCACGATTACATCAACTCCAAAGCGATGAAACATCTGCGCGAATTCTATCCCTATCGACCCGCCTCCGAGAATTGCTATCCGCCGTGGCAGTTCAGGGAGCGCGACCGCCTCCACGTTTGTGATAAAGCCCGTTTCCCGTAAGCCATTGATTGATGGTACTATCGTCTCATCTCCGGTTGCGATAATGATATGCTCGGCAGAAATTGTCTGTTTGTCTGTTACGCTCTCTTCTCCCTGCCTACCCACTACCGAAACCTCATGTGCTGAAAGAAAATGTGCCTCCCCCGTAAAAACATCTATTCCCTGCTTCTTTAGCTCCGCCTGTGCCTCATCCGAACTCCCGCCGCGTATCTCGGTAAGAGCATGTTGCACGTAGGCTTGTACTTCCTGCCACTGAACTGAGGATGTCTCAATGTGCAGACCGAAACGGCCCGCCCGTTGTGCTTGATACAAAAAGTTCGCGATAAAAAGCAGTGTTTTCGTGGGGTCACATCCATAATTCAGGCATGTGCCACCAATTTTATCACGCTCTATAAGTGCAACCTGCACCCCTTGCCCAGCCACGCTCGCCGCGATCATGCTACCCGCCGCTCCTGCTCCAATAACAAGTACATCGTATTGATGCTTCGCCATCTATTTTTATCTCTTTCTCTAATTTATAAGTAAGTCTCCAAGACAATTCAGCATACTCCATTGACGCAACGAGCATAGTGATTGGGTGTAGTGCTCAGCAGAACTGCAACGCTGTCAGCCACTATTTCTATACGTACTCTTTCTGGTGTACGCTTCTTCTCATGGAGAAAGCTCTTGATGCACTTAGAATATTCTTGTAGTAAATACTTGTTAACAAGAAGTAAGAGGATATAGCAAAAATGGCGTGTATCTTGTGAGAAGAAGGTTAAGATGATATAAAATAAGTATATTTCTCCACAAATAAAAGGAAATTACTATGAATATTTTGTTGACTGGCGCATTTGGAAACATAGGATCCAGCACACTACAAGAACTGGTACGACAAGGGCATACGGTGCGTTGCTTCGATGTACAGACGCAGAAAAACGCGAAACGCGAACACCAACTCTCTCAGCAATGTGTGTTTCAAACTGTATGGGGTGACATTCGCAATGCCGCACAGGTCACAGATGCAGTTCAGGGGCAGGAACTCATCATCCATCTGGCGTATATGATTCCCCCTGCCGTCGATGAACATCCCGTAGAGGCGCGAGCGATCAATGTCGATGGTACATTGAATGTCATTGCCGCCGCGCAACAGGCATCTCCTCGTCCGAAATTGTTCTTTGGCTCGACACTCGACTTGTTTGGGCGTACTCAAAAACTACCGCCTCCACGTACTGTCGACGATCCCATTATGGCTACAGACGCCTACACTGAACACAAATTGCTGTGCGAAACAAAGGTCAAGGAGTCGGGACTCGAATGGTCCATCTTTCGCTTCGCTGATGTCCCGCCACTGGAACCACGACAACCACATCCGATCATGTTCGAGATACCGCTCGATACGCGCTTCGAGATGGTGCATACACACGATGTTGGACTTGCCATAGCAAACGGCATCAAAAATCCTATTTGGGGCCGCATCTGGCTCATTGGTGGCGGAAAGAGTTGTCAGGTGTACTATCGCGATTACTTGAATCGTTCGTTACAGGTAACGGGTATCAAGGAACTGCCCGTAAGTGCCTTCACCACTGAAGAATACTGTACCGATTGGCTTGATACAAATGCTAGTGAGGCTCTATTACACTATCAACGCCATACCTTCGACGAAATCATGGCTGAACTCGCCAAAGTCAACGATCCCCCCACTCCTATACGCTACATTCTGCCACTATTTGCGCCCCTTGTTAGACAGCAACTGCTCAAAATGTCGCCGTACTACAAAAAGTCTTAGGTCTTTTACGTATCTAAAAAAGTATCACTTTTTTATATGTCATAACTTTTCTAGTAGGTTCATGCTCACGGTACTAATAGGAAAAAGGTAACGTAACTTTCTAGAAGTTGTTTGGTAGCGTACTGTTCTTCTAGGTACTTTGTTTGCGGCACATAAAATGTGGCATTCTAGTACTACAGACAGTGTACATCTAATAACAAATGAAGAGGAAAGAACATGATTCTTGTCACAGGGGCAACGGGCAACGTTGGCAGCAAATTACTTACAGAACTCCTCACTCGCAAAGCGACGGTGCGCGCACTTGTGCGCAAACCAGAGCATGTCGAGCAACTGGAAGCACGGGGTATCGAAGTTGTGCTTGGAGATATAACAGATAGAGAAAGCGTTCAAAAAGCTCTACAGGGCGTGACGCACTTCTATATCCTGACGCCCAGTAGCCCGGACTTGCCGGAAGTCGAGGGGATGATGGTCGATGAGGCGAAAAAAGCGGGTGTACAGCATATCGTCAAACACTCCGTTCTGGGAGCCGATATCGACGCTATCTGCCCATTTACCGTTGTACACGCGCATGCTGAAAACGCTATTATAGCATCAGGCATTCCCTACACGCTTCTGCGCCTGAACTCCTTCATGCAAAACTTTGTCACCCTACATGCGCGTACAATCGCCGCGCAAGCCACCTTTTACGAGCCGCTTGCGGATGCGAAAGTGAGCCATGTCGATACACGCGATATCGCAATTGCCGCCGCCAACACTCTTACTGAGACAGGTCATGAAGGC
>CAXTUE010000310.1:0-6211 GCA_964247355.1 uncultured Ktedonobacteraceae bacterium
CAGTGCTCGGCGTACCTGATGGTCCCTATCTCTCGCAGGCATCAGAAGAGGCACAGCACGTTTTCGAGACGCAACTCACCATGCTCCAGAAGGCTGGCTATACCATACAACATATCCCCGCTTTCACCGACATTGAAGAGATTAACCGGCATCATACACGTATGGTCTTTGCGGAAATGGCGCAGGTACATCGTTCGTGGTTCCCAAAGTATGAGACACTCTATCGCCCACGTACAACGGCGGCACTACGTGAAGGGCAGGAGGTAGGAGCCGAAGAACTGGCAGAGGCACGGCAAGGACGAGTAGCGGTGCGCCAAGAGTTAGAAGGACTCATGGCACAGGCAGGAATTGATCTATGGGTTAGCCCCGCGACCACCGGACCAGCACCGGAGGGACTTGACTCTACCGGTAGCCCGATTATGAATCTGCCATGGACCTATGTTGGCATGCCTGCGATCACACTTCCAGGTGGACGCGCGGCTAATGGTTTACCACTCGGCCTACAGTGTGTTGGGCGAACTATGGCCGATGAATATGTGCTGGAATGGATTACTCCAATCGCAGAACGATTGACGAGCCAGGACGTTTAGAGGTTGTCAATTGTATCCTCCTATTTTTGGAGAAGGTAGGTGAAATGAAGCCACCGCGTTTTCAGTACTGCGCACCGCGTACTCTGGATGAGGCACTTACTCTACTAGGGCAGTGCGGGCCTGATGTGAAGGTGCTGGCCGGAGGTCAAAGCCTTATTCCTCTTTTGAATATGCGTTTGGCCGCGCCAATGTATCTTTTGGACATCAACCATATTGCCGGTTTAGACTACATTGATGCTAAAGGTGACTACCTGGCAATTGGAGCACTCACACGCCATCGTCAGGTAGAGCAGGCTGCAATGATACAACAGCATTATCCACTACTTCCAGATGTTGTGCAGCATATCGGTCATACGCAGATACGCAATCGTGGGACGATAGCAGGCAGCATTGCACATGCCGACCCCGCCGCAGAACTTCCAGCACTACTGACATGTCTTGATGGCGAGGTCGTAGCGAGTAGCGTCGCGGGTCAGCGCATTCTCAAGGCTGAGAAGCTTTTCACTGGCTATCTCTCGACCGCCCTGGAACCAGATGAGGTACTCACAGAGGTACGCTTTCCCTGGCTCTCTCCGCAAGCGGGTTGGGCATTTATGGAGTTTGCGCGTCGGTCTGGCGACTATGCCTTGGCAGGTATGGCGGCGGTACTCACAGCGACAAGCGATGGTCGTTGTGCATCCACACAAATAAGTTTTGTTGGCATTGCCAGTATGCCCCAACGAGCACACGAGGTTGAGGCTCTCCTCATTGGTACTCCACTCGATGAAAAAACACTTGAAGCAGCCGCGCAAGTGGCAACGCAGCTTGTCACCGATGAATTAGATGATGTACACGCTACACCTGAATATCGAAGGTCTCTTACATCCGAGTTGACAAAACGCGTCCTGAGCCTCGCATGGCAGCGGTGCAAACAACAATTATAGAAGGAGTTCCGTTCTTGGAAGAGCAAGCGTCCTTGACAGCATTTCATGAGGTACAAACGATTGCGGTAACGGTAAATGGTTCCAGGTATGAACGTAGTATACCTGTACGTCTGCTGCTCTCGGATTTTATACGTCATGAGCTTCATCTTACGGGAACACATGTTGGGTGTGAGCATGGTGTTTGTGGCTGCTGTACTGTGTTGTTAGAAGGTGAAGCGGTACGCTCCTGCCTAATGTTAGCGGTGCAAGCTGATGGAATGGTCCTCACAACAATCGAAGGGTTGGCCGAGGAAAAAGGACCGCTACACCCTATTCAGCAGGCATTTCGCGAGAGACATGGACTACAATGTGGCTTCTGCACTCCTGGTATCATTCTGTCAGTGCATGCACTGTTACGTGAGAACCCTCAACCGACGGAGGAAGAGATTCGTCATGGACTTTCCGGCAACCTCTGTCGCTGTACCGGCTATCAAAATATTGTCGAGTCGGTCAAACTCGCGGCTGAACACCTCCAGAAACAGCAACAGGAGGTGCAGTAAGGATGTCAACACGTTGGTTTGGCGCGCCTGTGCAGCGCAATGAGGATCCGCGTCTCCTGCGAGGACGGGGTATCTATGTCGATGATATCGATCTACCAGATATGCTACACGCCGCCGTTTTACGTAGCCCATATGCCCATGCACGCATTCTGCATGTCGATACAAACGTGGCTAGCAAGCTAGCGGGCGTACAGCTCGTGCTCACCGCAAGCGATCTTGGCGACGTACTGGAACCATCTCCACTTCTCATACCTCATGACGCTCTGAAGCAGCCTCGTACACAGCTACCGCTTGCCCTTGAGGAGGTGCGCTACGTTGGAGAAGCGGTAGCCTTTGTGGTAGCGGATAGCCGGTATATCGCGGAGGATGCGCTGGAACTCATCGAGGTGGAGTACGAGCCGCTTCCTGTAATTTCTAGTTTAGAGGCTGCTTCAGCACCGGATGCACCACTTGTCCACGAAGATGTGTCGGCAAACATTGCGGCCCATCTGGTACAAGAGGTAGGGGAGCCTGACAGGGTGATTGCCAGTGCGCCCTATGTGCTACATGAGGTGCTGAGAATGGAGCGCGGCGCGGCCATGCCAATGGAATGCCGTGGTATCGTGGCACGTTGGGATACATATGAGGATATGCTGACCTGCTGGATATCGACGCAGGGACCAATTCCTATTCGCAATGGCCTGGCCGCTATCTTCCAGCTTCCAGAACACAAGGTACGCGTAATCGCGCCCGATGTCGGCGGTGGCTTTGGTGCGAAGATCATGATGTTTTATCCCGAAGAGATTCTAGCACCATTTGCGGCCATACAACTGGGCAAACCTGTCAAATGGATTGAGGATAGACGCGAGAACTTTATCTCCTCCAACCAGGAGCGTGGGCAAATTCACGAGGTCGACTACGCCTTTGATGACGAGGGCGTACTGCTTGCCGTGCGCGACGTATTTACGCATGATGCAGGGGCGTATACACCCTATGGAATCATCGTTCCTATCATAACCGCCTGCTCGCTACCGGGACCATATCGACTCAGACATTATTACAGTGAGAGCACCACGCTGTACACGAACAAAGTGCCTGTCAGTCCCTATCGCGGCGCAGGTCGTCCACATGCGGTGTTTGTGATGGAGCGCATCATGGATCGCATCGCACACGAGCTTCGTATGGACCGCCTGGAGGTACGCTCACGCAACTTTATTCAGTCAGATGAGTTTCCCGGGATGTCGGTCTCGTCTATCAGGATGGCGGGCCGACAAAGTATGATAGCGGAGACTATCAGGCATCGCTTGATAAGTTGAAGGTGCTATTGGACTACGAGAACTTCGCAGCCAAACAAGCGGAGGCACGCCTGCAAGGACGCTACCTGGGCATCGGTGTTGGTTACTATGTCGAAGGAACATCCATCGGGCCATATGAGGGTGCGCATGTACGAGTAGAGACGGACGGACGCGTCTTCGCCTCCACGGGTGTCACGACGCAGGGACAGGGCCACCAAACGGTGTTCGCGCAGATTGTGGCCGATCAACTTGGTATTGAGCCAAAGGATGTGATGGTGACGACGGGCGACTCACAGGCTTTTCACTGGGGCGTTGGCTCCTTTGCCAGCCGTGCGGGAACGGTGGCCGGTTCAGCTATGCATCTAGCGGCGGTCAAGGTACGCGAGAAGGTCAGAACGCTTGCCGCCGAACTCTTTGAAGCTCGCTCAGAAGATATCGAGCTTGCTGATGGCAAGGTATTTGTCAAAGATGCGCCTCATCGCGCCCTGACGTTAGGCCAGATGGCGATGAAAGCGAATCCATTGCGTTACACCTATGGTGAAAGTGCTCGTAAGCTGGCATCGATGAATTTTGCGGCTGCACGTCCGGGTCCGGCTCTACCAACCGAACGGGGTGGTCCCGGACTGGAGGCTGATGGCTTCTACAGTCCGCCACATGGCAGTTTTGCGAGTGGTGTGCATGGAGCGATCATCGAAGTTGACCCTAAGACTGGCATGGTCGAATTTGTGAAGTATGCGGCGGTACATGATTGTGGGCGATTGATCAATCCAATGATCGTTGAAGGACAAATACACGGTGGCGTCGCTCAAGGCATTGGGGGAGCCTTCTTCGAGCGTCTGGTCTATGATGAGGAAGGTCAGCCTCTCACCGCGACCTTCATGGACTATCTCATTCCAACCGCAACCGAGATACCGGCCATCGCTGTTGACCATGTTGAGACTCCCTCGCCGCTCAGTCCACTCGGCATGAAGGGAGCAGGTGAGGCGGGAGTAATTCCCGTACCAGCCCTCTTCGCCTCGGCCATTGATGATGCCCTTGCCCCGTTTCATGTACGTATTCGTGAAATGCCTTTGCATCCAAGCCGTTTATTTGAATTGGTGAAGGAGGCGCAGAACCTGTAGGAAATGTGTCTCTAACATTCTAATTTTAATAGAAGAGAAATGGTATGATACACAAAGAACGTATTGTAAAGATTGGAGGCGAACCGTGAACGAGTATGAGGTGCTGCTCAATGAGTTACAACAGCAGGAAGAAGAGCTTCAATTCACAGATTTTACAAGTGATACTGCATTTGCAATAGGGATGGCATTGTTGCAGGAAGCAAGAAGGCAAGGCAGGGCAGTGGCGATAGATATTACACGCAATGGTTTGCAACTTTTTCATGTCTCAATGGAAGGAACATCTGTTGATAATGGCGAGTGGATTAAACGTAAGAATAGAGTGGTCAACCGATTTGGAAGAAGTTCATACTTTGTTGGTATTTCTCTGTTGAGTGTAGGCAAAACGATGGAAGAGAAGTATTTACTTCCGTCTCACGAATACGCGGCACATGGTGGTGCATTCCCACTCATTATTAAGAATGTCGGTGTCATCGGCACGATTACCGTTTCGGGTCTGCCGCAGCAAGAGGATCACAAACTCGTGGTAATGACGATCAAGCAGTTCCTGAGAAAAAACGAAAAAGCGGAAGTGTAAATATCCATCCAACGACTTTTTAGAAAAGCTAAAACTGGATAATGCGAGATATCATGTACATAAAGAACTACAAGGAGTTCTCATCCCTGAGCGTTGGTAGTGTGTATGACTACTAAAGCAATAAAAGTCGTAAACGACTCTCCTTCGGGTTCCAAGCACCTGATCTCAGTCGCATTACTTGTACTGCTGGTACTGGTTCTGCTTGGAGCAGGTACGCTCCTCGGTGCTAGTATATATTTCTCAAACCTGATCCTTCAGGTACCTAACTTTACAACTCCTGTGTACAACCTGCCTGTGGTGGCAGTGAGTGAGACGACCTTGACATTACAGCGCACGGGAGATAACTTTCGTCCGGGTGTGTTTGAAATCCAATGGTCAACTGGCCAAGCACTCGTTGGTCCGATTCTTTCCTTTGACCATAATTCGGTCACGCGCCAGTTGCTGCAGAAGACGCAGCCACTTGCTATGGGAACCTCCGTCTTTTGGACACGCTATGTCTACACAGGTCAGATAAGAGAGAAGCTGGGACTGGCTATTAGCAAGGTGGACGTGCCGGGTCCGTTGGGGAAGATGTCTGCATGGTATGTACCAGGCAAGCAGAGCACGTGGGCTATTCTGGTGCATGGCCGTGGAACCTCGCGCGACGAAGCTTTGAGGGCCTTTCCCCCACTCGCTCAGCTTGGATTGCCGTTGCTCGCTATTTCCTATCGCAACGATATTGGCGCACCCCACAGTTCCGATAGCGCGAACCATCTGGGTGATAGCGAGTGGCAGGACCTTGAGGCCGCCGTCAAGTACGCACGTGCTCAGGGAGCGCAGCATCTCGTGCTCTATGGTTGGTCGCAGGGTGGTGCTATCGTTGAAGCCTTTATGCATCGTTTAAGTCTGGCTCATGTGGTGAAAGCACTGGTACTTGATTCTCCCATTCTCGACTGGCCCACGACACTGACCTATCAGGCGCAAAGGATGTCGGTACCCGGCTTCCTGGTCAACACCGCTGAGTTTGTGACAAGCATCCGCACTGGCATCAATTTTAGTGACCTGGATCAGATACACCAGCCACAACCCAATGTGCCCATTCTGCTCTTTCATGGAAGCGATGACACGACCACGCCTGTTGCTGTAAGCGACGCCTTTGCCAAAGCTCACCCTGATCTAGTCACGTATATACGTGTGCCTCATATCGAACA
>CAXTUE010000311.1:0-5419 GCA_964247355.1 uncultured Ktedonobacteraceae bacterium
GTATGAGATGGTGTACATTTCCCCATATAACGATCCACATGTCATCGGAGGGCAGGGAACGATTGCGGTAGAACTGTGTCGTCAGATCGAACATGTTGACGCTGTATTGGCGGCGGTAGGCGGCGGCGGTATGATCTCTGGTATTGCAGAATATGCGAAGACTGTTTTTCCTCATGTCGAAGTTATTGGTTGCTTACCAGAACGGTCTCCGATCATGGCAAAGTCTGTACAGGCTGGACACATCCTCCAAATGCAGGTCCTTCCCACCCTTTCTGAAGGAACAGCAGGAGGAATCGAGCCACAGGCAATTACGTTTCCTCTTTGTCAGCGGCTTGTTGATGACTACCTTCTAGTATCAGAAAAGGAAATTCGACAAGCTCTGCGTCTGTGCATCGAAACACATCGTATGCTCATAGAGGGAGCAGCTGCGGTTCCGCTCGCTGCTCTCCTCAAAAATCCAGAGCGATTTCGAGGAAAGACTGCGGTGATTGTGCTGTGTGGTGCCAATCTTAGTCTAGAACTCTTAAAGACAGTTCTGGAAGGAGAACAGGTTTCATGAACGTTTCGGCTGTCCATGTGGTTATAGAACAGGAAGAATTTTGCAAAGAGGACATTTGATGAAAGTGATTGATATCAAGCAAATTCGGGAGGTATTACCTCGTCTTGACCTTCTTTCTGCTATTGAGCAAGGATTTGTTGCATATTCTGCAGGGCAAGCCGTCATTCCACCAGTCGGTGAACTTCTTTTTCAGGACCCACCAGGTGATGTTCACATTAAGTATGGCTACCTTCAGCAGGACCCCTATTATGTCGTCAAGATTGCCTCTGGCTTCTACAAGAATCCCATCTTGAATCTCCCTTCAAGTAACGGATTGATGCTTCTTTTCAGTCAACAGACGGGAGAATTGCATGCTCTTTTGCTAGACGAGGGACTATTAACTGACGTACGAACTGCCATTGCAGGAGCAATTGCAGCCAAATACCTTGCTCCTAAAGTAGTTAAATGCATTGGCATTGTTGGCACAGGAATACAGGCACATTTGCAACTCCGTTATCTTGCACAAATAACAGTATGCCGAGACGTAATGGTTTGGGGACGTGACGAACACAAATTGAGTCAGTACTCTCACGAGATGGAACAAGAGGGCTTCTCAATCAGAACAACCCATCTCATCGAGACACTTGCTGCTGCCTGTAATATCATCGTGACGACAACTTCTGCAACAGCTCCACTCCTATCCCGAATACACATCCGTAGAGGTACACACATTACGGCGGTAGGGGCTGATACGTCCTCCAAACAGGAGCTCGATCCTGCTATTTTACGAGACGCCGATCTGGTGGTTGCTGATAGTATTGAGCAGTGCCGGGAGCGTGGAGAGATTGCTCACGCGCTTAAGAGGCAGTTTCTTGAAGAGAAGCAAGTGGTAGAGTTAGGACAGATCATAGTAGGAGCACGACCCAGACGGACCCACGACGATCAGATCACCGTTGCTGATTTAACAGGAGTAGCAGTTCAAGATATTCAGATTGCGAAGGCTGTTTACCAAGCGATTACAGAGAAGCACATCTAGGCTTCACTAAGATACGATAAAACTCTGTTCTCACGACGGCACCTAGAAGGACCAAATTATCACATTCTCGTCAATATATTAGTTATCGAGCAGGACATGATAAATCGGTCCTTACACTGAGCACAATACGTTACAGTTTGCGCAATGCCTCGAAGAGGTCTTCGTTATCGGGCATATCGCCAGGGGAGGCTTCAACCTCGATATAGCGGATCACGCCTTCTTTATCTATGACGAACAATGCTCGCTCCGCCATGCCAGCAGGATGACGTACGCCGTATAGGTCTACCACTTTGCCCTGTGGATAGAAATCGGAGAGCAAGGGGAAGGAGGTGTGCATTGATTTTTCCCATGCTCCCAATGCATACGTGCTATCCATGCTGATGCTGACAACCTCAGCGTCGAAGTCTTTGAAACGGCTCAGGTCTGCTTCGTATGCAGGCAGTTGTGCAGAGCAGGTGCTGCTGAATGCAAAAGGGACGAAGGCAAGGACGACGTTTTCTTTGCCGCGTAAATCGGCGAGATGCCATGTTTCGCCTTTCTCTGTCTTGAGCGTAAAGTCCGGGGCGGTATCTCCAACTTTCAACGTCTTTGTCTCAGTACGATTTTTGGGATTCATACGGTGTATCCTTCCTAAAATAGAGATTCGTGCTATCCAGAAGGGGCACGAGGATTCCGTTACTAGCTTTGCTTACAATTCGTCATGCAGTGTGTGCAATTGGAGCTAAAATAACAAAGGCACATCGCTACTACTAGATGTGCTTCTGTTCGGAATTGTAGCACTCGCGTAAAGAGCATGTCAATTAGAGAGGGAGGCTTTCCTGTTGCTACACGAACATGTTTACTCTACAAAGAAAACAAAGATATTTTTTCTCCATCTGCAAGAGGCTTTTCTTGCACGTAAAGGTTTTATTGCTTATATTCCAATCACGTTTGTTGTCATTCTCATGTTTATCGGTGCTTCATGGGAAGTATTCATTCCGACAACCGATCCGGCGCGTTATGAATGCTATGCTCTGACCTTCTGGCTTGGCAACAGTGCCGTGCATCTCTTGCCAGCACAGCAATGCTCTTTTCTCCATGTGGGTACACAACCGCCGTTTTCCATGTTACCAATCGAGTACCCACCACTCACACTTGTACCTTTTTCACTTGCGCTACTAGCACCTCTTGCATATTATCAACTTGTATTTTCGTTTCTTATGTCGCTTACAGCAGTACTCATTTACTGGCTACTCCTACGTTATGGACCTCGTGGAGCAGGGCTTATCTTTGCACTCTACCTACTTGGGGGTGCTGTAGCAACCGCGCATGTCCGTTTCGATTTGTTACCTGCAGCACTTACATTGATTAGCCTGATCGCGGCTGAGAGAAAACACTGGGTATTGGCGTATGTTGCGCTGGCATTTGGTGTTCTACTGAAAATTTACCCTATTCTGTTATTGCCTGTATTGTTCATTGCGGAGCAACAAAGCGAGGAACGGATGGATGTTCCACTCCAATTACTTTCTTTAAAAGCACTTCTGTACAGCCTATGGCATACTTTGCGCGGAACACGATACTGGCAATGGAAACATTGTTTATTATTTTTAGGTGTAGTAGGCGGAGTCACAGGCTTCTTTGCACTCTTGAATTTTCAAGGCGCGATTGAGACACAACTCGCGTATTTTGCGCACCGCCCGGTGCAAGTCGAATCGAGCGGTAGCACAGTATTGTGGCTGACGACGTTGTTTGGCACATCGCTGAAAATCACAAACGAGTATGGTTCCATCAATGTGGTGAACTCGTTTAGTAATGTTATCTCGCTTATGAGCACGTTTTTACTGGTTGTCGGCTTCGGGTACTGTCTTTTGATGCAGTGGCGCGGAAAAATGGATGTGATACAGACGGGGATAGCGTTAATTTTTGTCTTTATCACCACCGGCAAGGTATTCAGCCCACAATACGTTATCTGGCTCATTCCGCTGCTGGCCTACGTTGGGGCATTTGATGTCTTCTGGTTTTTCTTCTGGGGACCGGCTGCCGTGCTCACTACGGTCATATTTGCCTATTTTTACACGCGTCCTATCGAGCCACTAAGCATTCCGCTTACACCTGGCTTTTTTGAGACGGTAGCAGTTCGCAATGGATTCTTTATCATTGTGACTCTAGCATATCTTTTCAACTGGTGGGGGGCGCGTGAACGGCGTCTTCCAGCTCTTCTGACAAATTGGAGGTAGACCTGATCTGTTGCTAGTGTATAATAAGGAATATGATTTAGCGAGAGAAAAGTTTATCCTAGAACTAGCACTTCCAGTTTACTTTCTCTGGTTCCAGACGGTCGATTCCTCCGATCTCAGGCTTCTCATTCACACACCACGTAGCGACTCTGGAACTGCCAAGAAAATCGAGCGGCTTCTGACTTGTGGGTCTGAATGGGAAGTACAAAACGTACAAATGGATGTGTTCTAGTGACATATCTAAGAGATACGACAGCAAATGACATATGCAGAGAAAGCCCATCAACGTATGTGTTGATGGGCTTTCTCCTGTGAGGGACTGCGTGGGCATTGTGAATAAAGGTCCTACATATGCGTGGATGTACAGCGCGTGGGTGTTATGAATAAGACCCCTACAGGCGACCGCCAACCATTTCACGCTCGGTTTGAGGTGTTGGCAACGTGCCTTGCTTCCATGAACGGTACCATTTCACGCCCTCGGCTACACCGCGTTGAATATCGAATTGGGGAGCGTAGTCGAGTTCGCGCCGCGCTTTCTCAATCGAGAATTGCTGGTCGCCACCCTGTAGCGTGATACCGTAGGTTGAGAGTGGTGGTGGTGCAGCATCGCGTCGTCCAAGTGCTTGCCAGAGAAGTTCAGCACTACGACCGGCAGCATAGAGAGCGGAGAACGGAACTTTCAGAGAAACATGTGGTACGCCTAGTGCATCAGCGATAGTGTTCAGGTATGTTGACTGTGTTACACGCTCATCACCAACGAGCGTGTATGGCTGTCCAACGGCTTCATTGCTCGCATTCCCGGCTTGAATTAGCCCGTGCGCTACGTCACGAACATAGACGGTTGGCACAATGTTTTGGCCAGAACCAATGAGGAAGAATTTGCCGGATGCGACACGCTCAACATATTTCGCGAAACTCGCAGCATCACGCGGTCCATAAATCCATCCTGGGCGCACAATGACAATAGGAGCACTTTGATGCTGCACAAGGTCAGCAATGAGCTTTTCGCCCTCGATCTTTGTGCGACTGTAGGGGTTGTCTTCAGCGTGAAAAGGAGCATCCTCTGTCACACTACCATGCAGGGAATGTCCGTAGACGGTGATAGAGCTTGTATGCACAATACGCTGCACACCAGCATCCATCGCTGCATGAATGAGATCTGAAAGACCATAGACGTTGATTGCGCGGTAGACTTTTTCAGGTCCCCACGGTCCCGTCTTAGCACCAACATTATAAACACGTTCGACGCCTTTTACCGCACGTTTAAGGGATGCCGCATTGGTCAAATCTCCGTTGACGACTTCTACACCCGATAGCGAGCACAAATAACTCGCATCCTCAACGGGCCGTACCATCGCACGTACCTCGTCGCCACGCTCTAACAGCATATCAACCAGATGTCCACCAAGAAAGCCAGCCGCTC
Source organism: uncultured Ktedonobacteraceae bacterium (assembly GCA_964247355.1). Lineage (GTDB taxonomy): Bacteria > Chloroflexota > Ktedonobacteria > Ktedonobacterales > Ktedonobacteraceae > JBBQVS01. Next base: position 5,214 of record CAXTUE010000311.1, read on the forward strand.
CAGTTACTAATACCTTCACTCTATTGTCCTTCCAAATTCTTTTTATGCCAACAAATATGTAAATAGTTCATAGAATAGAACTGTTTTCATGTAAAGTTTATCTGTATAAAATGAGTATAACGAATAAGCAAAATCTTAAGGAACGTCGAAGAGGGGTTTTTAAACGATAAAAATAATTTTTTTTTTGTTTAATGGGAAAAACCACT
>CAXTUE010000311.1:5429-6204 GCA_964247355.1 uncultured Ktedonobacteraceae bacterium
AGCCAGGATAGAAATATTTGTTGTTTCTATCCTGGCTACAACCGTCTTCAAGGTACAGCTAAGCTTTAGTGCGTTGTAGCGCAATCGTACAGCGTGTTTGCCCCTCCACGACCAAAGAAGCTACCGGGAGTTTGTGTGGTGCTACTTGAAGTAGTCTGCCACTGGCTGGTCGGTATGGTAGAGCAATGCTGCGATACATACGTTGTAAGCGCGCTCTGCTGACCTCCAAAGCCCGCGAAGCCATTTTGCGCGGCATTCCTGAACTGCGGAGGAACCTGCGATGGTATCTGTTGCGATGAGCGAGCCGCACCTAGCAGAAAGAAACGTACTGTCCCATTCGCGATGAGGGTTGAGAGTTGCTTCGTTGTTAGGATAGGATCGCTACCAGAGAAACCGCCCATTGCCATTACAGGCTTGTTGGTGGCAAGAATAATACTGTCCGCCGAGTTTGAGCTAGGGACCGCTACCAGGAATTTCGCGTTGCCCTGATTGGCCTCTAAGTAGCTTATCAACTTTGTATTTGTATTGTTAGCTTGGTTTCGTCCACCAGCGTTCCCGCCACCCAATCCCAAACCTTGTGTACTAAGCGGTCCCGCAGTTAGCTGATCTCCCTGTGTGCTGTACAGAATAGGAATACCTGCCCAGATGATGGGAGTAATCATCATCGCTAACACACCGATGGTGAGCGCGGGTATGAGTACCCGTGTATTTGAAATTCTTTCGCGCAGACGTGGAGCGACTTTAGCAAGAATGAGCACGAGTACTGCTGTACTGC
>CAXTUE010000312.1:0-234 GCA_964247355.1 uncultured Ktedonobacteraceae bacterium
ATACACACCATCCCTGCCCCCAGCCAAATAATCGCTTTTATTAGTGTTCGAGAGAGCGTAAACATAGAAACCTCCATCTTTGCGTCCTAGAGCGAAATTTGTCTTTCTTATACCAGTCGCATATGTTCTATGCAGAGTATAGAGGAGCAAAGTACAAGGTTCCTCCTATGCATCTTCTCGCCATAACTAGAGAACTCAGGGACGCCGGTGCATCTTTTTGTCATAATTGAGAAC
>CAXTUE010000312.1:244-4243 GCA_964247355.1 uncultured Ktedonobacteraceae bacterium
GGGACTAGCCCTACTATACATATGACAGCGCATGTATAGTAGGGCTAGTCCCCTTGTGGGCGTCCGTTGTGTATTACTCTGTCTTTGTAAGATGAATAAAATCTTAGTGCGAGTTTTTCTAAGGTCTTATACCGTGTCTTCTGTAGGATTTTTCTTCCTGTTATCTTTTCCCGCGCGCAAAGACTTTCAGATAGCGGCTCACCCCCGGCTTTATATCTTCAAGCATACGGATATCAGTAGTACTTAGTGGCTTTATCAGCAGCAATAGCCCGATGCATAGTATAAGAAATACGATGCCGGACAAGCCGAAGAGAATGCGGTTTGTCGGATGCCATACAATGCCAGGAAGTGCCGCAATTGCCAGTGCTACTAAAAAGCGTAATGTAAAGTTCAAGGGGTATTTGTTTGGTAGATCACGCCAGAGGAAGATGAGCAACAAGCTGCCCGTAATTGTTCTGGCAATACCATCTGCAATCAAGGCACCGGCGGGGCCATAGCGCGGAATAAGCACGATACCCAGCGCAATGACCACGCCCAGTCCGATCCACTGACCGAGTACAACGAGGCGCGCTTTGTTCAAAACATAGAGCGAAGATTGGTGAATAGTTGTACCCAGCACTCGCGTAAGAATGTTAAAGAGCAAAAATATTGCGAGCAACGTGCCGACGGGAGCAAATGTTTTAGGATAGAGCACCGCTACAATGTTTTGTGCGTTGAAAAGGCAAAAGACAAGACCAGGGGCGGCTAACAATGTTTCAACCTTGATAAGTGTATCCCAAGAACGTCCTAAACGTGCATAGTTTTTACCAATAGCGGCAGCCGCTAAGGCAGAGCCGCCAACGCCACCAAAGCCTGCGACAAGCAGTGCATTCGCGGCGTCCGCAAGCTGAAACGAGAGATTGAAGAAGCCACGCTCGGTTAGCGAGATGGCGAAATAGCCGAGCATGATAATCGATGTTTGCTTGAGTAGTGCCCCATTTACAAGGTTGGTTAGCCACGCAGAGATACCAAGTTTGACCACTGGCCCTAGTGGTTGCTTATACACGACTGCGCCACGTGGAAATACGGTTGGTGCTAACCAGATCGCAAAGGCGGCAGCATTAAATAGCCAGACAAGAGATTGCATCCAGAGGAAGCCCTCGATGCCCCAGCCGAGTTGTAGTACAATGAAGCCAAGTATGAGCAGCACAACCTGTGTCAAACTGCCAATGATCAGTACGGCTGACATACGCATATAGGAGGCACAGACTGCTGTCAGCAAGCTGCTAATGCTGTTTCCCAGCACATAGAGTACAATTGGTAGCATGTGGTCAAGCAACTGCCTATCCCGTAGTCCATTGGCTATCTGGTTCATGCCATGAATTGGTATTAGCGCGATAGCACTCGCGAGCAGTGGTAGGCTAAACAGCAAAATGACTGTGCTGACAATCAGTATACTTATACGTAATAGAAGTAAGCGACGTATCAAAAAACCTGCTGCTGTTTTGCCATGCTCGGCGAAGACACGGGGGACGTAGGTTGTGATCGCGTCTTCCAGGCCAAATGACACCACATACAAAATTGTGTTGTACGCTGTCATAATTACCGCGAGTACGCCATACTGCTCCGTTGAGACCTTATGTGTGATGATTGTTACCAAGATGAAGAGCGATATGAAAAACCATAAACCGTATATCTGGTTATAAATATAGCTTTTAGGAGAACTTGCTAATAAATTTTTAGCATTGGCTTCTCCTTGTGCCCCTTTGTCAGCTAGCAATGTCTCGACGGGTGGTGTGGGAGGTAGTTCAGAAGATAGAGGTTGTTGCGCTTGTAGCTCCATGCCCATGTCGTGTGTGTCATCTATCTCATTATTTGTTTTCATATCTTTTAACTCTACATTCACTTCACTAGCCGCATCGCTTTTGCCTTGTTCGTTTTTACAAGGTGCAGTAAGTACACATCATAATCCATGTTACACATTTTTACAACAGTTCGACTTGCTCTTGTGCTATTTTTTATAGATAGTTTCCATATGGAAGGTTGACCATCATTTTATTTTTAGAAGCGCGCGCGCTAGCCATCCAATGACGCCGAGCGCGGCAAACAGTTCCAACACGCTCACATTTGCTGTCACATGATCGCTTGCTACCAGATAAAACGCGCCGACTCTGAAGGTTGCCGCCACTACGAATACTCCCAGTCCTATCCATGCTGGTAGTGTAGCAAGTAGTAACGCGCGTTGCCAACTACGGCATAACAAACCAATGAGTGATGGTATAAGATACAGTAGTGCTGTAATTACTGGGGCTATTGCTGGTGGAAAGGGACCATCAAGTGCAGCACTACCTGAACCTACAAGAATTCTTGTCCATAGTTGTGCAGGCACAAGTGCAAGCGTAACGAGGAATGTTTCTACTACAATCAATATGTACACTACCACGTTCCTCCTTCTTTCATGGAGGGACGGCGTTTTATCAGAAGAACTCAGCATAAATATACAATCCTCTTAGAGCTAGTTCGTTTAGTTTGCAGGGATGGACAGCAACCCCATTGCATATTTCATTAATAGAATACGGCGAACCGAGTCGTCTATACGTTGCTGACTAATTTTTCCATCACTCATCGCCTGTTTGATACCTTGAATCATAGAGGCGAGGACGGACGGTGTACTAGCACCCATTAAGAGGTCGCATCCAGCTTCAACTGAAAGAGCTGCCGCTTGTGCTTCATTGTAGTAAGCGGTGATACCCTCCATTGTCAGACTATCCGTCATAATCACGCCTTGAAAGCCCATTGCATTGCGCAGAACACCAGTCACAACTTTAGGGGAGAGAGATGATGGTGTGGTAGTATCCAGAGCTTCTACCAATTCATGTGTTACCATAACCGTGTGGACGGTGTTGCCCTGTGAAATGAGATTGCGATAGGGTGCCCAGTCGATCTGCTCTAAATCGCGTTGTGAACGCATGAGTTGAGGTACGCCGACATGCGGATCGGTGGAAACATCGCCAAGACCGGGAAAGTGCTTTAGCGTTCCAATCACCTTGCCGCTCTTCTGTAACCCATCCAGATACGCGCCAGCCATTTTTGTCACCAGATCAGCCGTACTACCATAGGTGCGATGATCGAGTTGTGGATTATAGACGTTAGTCACATCGACGACAGGCGCGAGATTAAGGTTGATACCATAATACGACAGGTCCTGTGCATCTCTTAAACCTGCATTGCGAGCCACATTAGGATCGCCAGTTGCGCCAATATCTGCCTCAGATTGGCGGGGTCCATCGAGTGCAGCGAGGCGGTCTACATAGCCGCCCTCCTGGTCAATAGCAACCGCGAGCGGAATCGGACTGTCCGCTTGCATTTGCCCAATTAAGCCTTTTAACTGGTCCTTGCTGACAATATTCTGGTTCGCGGCAAAAATGAGTACAGAGCCAACGTTATACTGTTTGACCATTGTACTCAAATCTAGTGAGTATGTTGGCCCTACGAATTGCACAATCATCATCTGTCCCAGCTTTTGATTCAGGGTCATTTTCTGTACTATCAGATTGATGTACTGCTCTGGAGTCAACTTGTGTGTTGTCTGGGACGTAGTTCCAGGATTCGATGTATTCTTGCCTATACCATACAATATATTTGGATCGCCTGCTCCGGGAGGACCGTTCAACACATATGACCATCCCTGTGCGCCTGTAAACTGAGTGGGTCCACTGGTGAGCGTCTGAAAAACGACAATGCTTAGCAATGCGATAAATAAAAGGGCGTACCTTTGTGGAATAGAATGTGCTGTTTGGTGCTTACCTGAGAGTAGGTGAGGCTGTATCTGTGCGCTTTCCTGCTCGACAGGTGATGTAGACTCTATGACGCGCTCCATTTCGGTCGTATTGGTAGCCTCAATGAACTTTCTCGCCAGTACATTCGACGCATCCTTTTGCACAAGGCGTTTTTGTGTGTTCCATTGTTCTTCGGATGATTCTTCCTCGGTCAACTTCATACTATAGACCCCTTTCAGGG
>CAXTUE010000312.1:4253-6201 GCA_964247355.1 uncultured Ktedonobacteraceae bacterium
ATAAAGAAAATCAGCGTGTAAAAAAGTAATACGTTTAAAGAGTCTTGTACAGTCAAACGGCTTATAATTATGAGATGTAACGATGCGACACGATAGTACTCATCCATTGATGCATACATATATTTGCTACCTAGTAAAACATACTTTACGTCAAATTGCTATGCAAGGAGCCACATGTTAGGGGATTGCAAGGCGGTGTGTATGGTGTTTCAGGTGTAAAGAAGAGGTAAACAACGTTACTCATAGCTTTGAACAACTTTTCGATTTATGCTGTGAAAATTCATATAACTCCTTGTTCAGAACGCGCGAGTACGCTATACTGTATCCTACGATCAACAGAAAGGGAAATCCCATGAGACAGGTGCAGCAACAACGGTCCATTATGCCAACTGTTGTGCAGAACAGCGTCATGTTGAATCCATCACGTCTTCCAATTGCGCTGCTGATTGCTCTGCTTGGCACGTTGCTGCTTACGGTACTCGAAGCACTGCTTTTTGTATTTCTGAATGCCGAACATCTGGCAGGATTGCTTGCTTTACCGGTGCGTACTCCGCAGGTAGGAATCATTCCACTTATTGAATTTGTGCTGCTCGTTCTTGCGGTACGGCTTGGCTCTGTGCCGCTTGCCATCTACCGGTATCTGCGAGATGCACGTACGGCCCAGGAACAGTATTATCAACTCTATACACCTCTAACCGCACTTACCAATATTCGTCAGACGCCGGAGCCAAACGAGCAGGGTATCGTCACCTCTATAGTCGAGGAGCGTGTTGCTATTCTTGACCTTGTGCAGCAACAGGATACAGATCAATTAATTCTTGGTGTTCCTGGTGCTGGCAAGACAACTGCGCTACGCGTCTATCAATATTCTGCGTCAGAACATCCCTTGCAACTTGTGTTTCGGCGCAATCGCATTCCAATCTATGTGCCGATGAAAAACTATAGTCTTTTCTTAAAGACGTATCTTCCCCCATTTTCTGAAAGTGAAATTTCTGATGTATCTGAAGTGCAGGATACACTCTTCCATTTTCTTATTGAAAGCGATCTACCTGGTATAGAGCGTCTTCGTCCTTATCTGTTTCAGCTATCGGAACAAGGTCGTCTGCTATTATTATGTGATGGTCTCAATGAGCTTGACAATAACTATCTTTCGTTTGTGAGCCATGAGCTTGTCTATCTTATGCGCAATACACACAATCGGTTGGTTATGACGTGTCGCGAGGTTGATTATCGTGAGCAACCGGATTTGATTGATCTTGTGAACAAGGGACAAGCGTCGCGCGCGACTGTCTATCCACTGCAAACAGATCAGGTGCATGAGTTTGTCGAACGCTATGTGGAGCGACAGGACAACCACTGGCGTCATACGGCTGGACAAATCATGCAGGTTATTGATCGTAGCCGCCTGCGTTACCACTGCACCAATCCCATGATGCTCTTCACCCTTATGGGTATTATCGACAAGATCGGCGTTGAACGTGGCAAACAGATCGACACACGGGGACGCCTTCTACGCGAATCTGTCAATCAGCTTGTATTGCGAGAACAAGCACAGCCACGCTGGAACAAGAGTGCTCCGTCGGAGCGAGAACTGGTACGTTTCCTGAGCGAGGTGGCGTGTGCCGCGCGTTGGGCCAATGATCGCAATGCTATTCAACTGCGCGTTGCGACTTCTGCCGGAGAGGACATTCGCATTGGAGCAAGCATTGACGAACTCGCGGATGAACTGCGTTTCTGGCTCGACGAGCATCCGCCGGAAAGCCCCTTTGTTGATGCCTCCGAACTGTTTCCTGAGCCATACGATGACATAGCCCAGCTTCTACAGTTCGCACTCAGTTCCGCGCTTATCGAGGTAAGTCCCAGTGGTGTGCTGAGCTTCCGGCACGAACTGATCGCGGAATACTTTGTGGCGGAATACTTCTATGCCGTTGATAGCATGAAGCGACCT
>CAXTUE010000313.1:0-4953 GCA_964247355.1 uncultured Ktedonobacteraceae bacterium
TATCGCAACAAAATAGCTAACGATACAACAGCTATTGCCCACGTCACAACATCAACTAGCGAACTCTGGCCCAGTTGGATGAGCACACCGGCGATTAACGCAAGTGCTGCAATGTTTATGCCGTTCAGAATCATGGCGGTCCACTGAGAACTACGCAATCGGTTCGCGAGTGGGTGGATGATGGCGACAAGAATAAAGGAGGGTAGAAATATACCGAGTGTTGCCAGTAGTGCGCCTTGCCAACCTGCGACAACGTAGCCGATGAAGGTCGCGGTTGTGAACACTGGTCCAGGCGTGAGTTGTCCAATCGAGACGGCATCGAGCAGTTGACGGTCGGTTAACCAGTGCAGGTTGAGCACAAATTCGGGTCGCAAAAAAGCCAGGATGGTGTAGCCACTGCCGTAGAGGACTGAGCCTATTTTGAGGAATGTCAGGAAGAGAACAGGCAAGGTGACAGGCGTCTCACTTGCTACTATACCAATAGTAGTTAGCGTTTGCCATGTGCTTCTCGTATAGAGCAAGAAAGTAGGCAAGGCGAGGCTCATGATCTCTTTTGGAGCAACGCGCCTCTGTATCATACGGATAAAGGCAAAAACGAGGCCACAACTCACAAGGAGCAGAAGATTGTTGACGCCCACAAGAAAGAGCACGAGAACAAGAATAGCAAGTACTACACTCAACACGCTTTTTAACGTCGTGCGGCATAAGCCTATCAATGCCTGTGCGACGATGGCGATAACCACAGGCTTAATGCCATAGAAGAGCCACGCGATTTGCGGTAGCGAACCGAAGCGCACATATAATGCTGCCAGAGTGAGCACAATCAGCATCGCGGGACCGATAAAGCACACACCAGCGACGAGAAGGCCGAGCCAGCCCGCACGTAAATAGCCAAGATAGATCGCGAGTTCCGTCGAATTTGGACCAGGAATAAGATTAACGATGCTGATAAGGTCCACAAAACGCTCATCGCTTACCCATTTGCGCCGCCGCACAAGCTCTTCTCGCATCATCGCAATATGCGCAACTGGTCCCCCGAATGCAGTAAAGCCGAGGCGCAGAAAGAGGATAGCGACCTCTGTTAGTTTATTTGGTTCTTTTTCGCCCACAATCTTCTGCACGAAATAGCTCTTTTCTTCAACAAAAGAATGGTACATTGGAGGAGGCCAAACACATTTGGCCTCTTCCAATGTACCATTCTTTTGTTAAATTTCTTACTCGCGTGTCACCACGGCAATGATTTCTGGTGCGCGTGCTAGCATACGGGGGGCGACAGCGTTCGTCACAAGAATATAGAATACTGCACTGTAGAGCAATGAAGCAGGCACGGTGAGTACCCATATCCACTCGGCATGATAGAAAACGGGCAAGACGACGCCAGCCGCAACAGGGATCAGCAAGACTGCCATCACTCCAAGTATCGCTAAGGACATGATCGTGCGGAGACAGCCGCCTTCGGACGTGGTAGTGTTCGTGCTCTGAAAGCCGCGTCTTCCCTGTGGCATACGCTGGGGAAAGAAGATCGACGAGAAGTTGCCGCAGCCAAGAATGACGCCGATACCCGCTATCCCGATGGCGAGTGCGGGCAAGACCAGATGCCAGCCGTCGCCAACATAGGCCGAGACAAGCACAAGCAATAAGACCTGTATGAGTCCTATTCCAAGAGTCACAATATTTTTGCCCCACAGGAGTTGCTTCGGGTTGACGGGAAACAAGAACAAACTCGTCAGGTTTTGTCGCTCCATGCCTAGCACGTTGTAAGAGAGCGTGGTTAACGCAAAGAGTGCATAGAGCGGCGCAGCCATCACCACCCACGAGTCAACAAAGATGCGACCAGTGCTGCTTGGTTTGAAAAGCGAGACAGCAACTAGTATTATCATCGACATGAATGATTGGAAGAAGAGTCGCAACAATTGCGGGTCACGGCGATAGTATTTAATATCCTTCACCGCGATAGTGAAGAACTGCGATGTAACGATGCGCTCTACAAGTCCATTTGAGGTTGCTGCTGCTGGTACTACAACAGCATGCTCTGTTCTACGACGACTCGCACGACCACTACCGCTCTCGCTAGCGGTCAGACCACGCTCGACCACCAGTTGCCAGAGATAGAGCACGATGCCAGTTGTTAGCAGCAAGGCACCAAGAGAGAGAAAGCTTGCCCCCCAATTTCCGCGCGAGGCTTGCTGTATCGTTCGTGCCGCAAGGCCGGGAGGAAACCACTGTAGGTAGGGCGAGATTGTTCCGGCCCTCAAGTTATCGTAGATATGTACAATGCCTAAGCCGCGCAGCACGAATTGCTGGAACAGGTAACAGGACGAAGAAAAGACGCCGATGAGGATGATGCTCAGGTCGCGGAAACGCCTGCTCTGCAATACACGCGCGAGCAGAGCTAGCACGAGTTGACTAATGCCTACAACCTGTGCATAAAACACAATCATTGTAACAAACGCTATAAACGCAAGCGGCAACGAGAATGCCCAGCCAGCCACAACCGCGCCAAGCACAATCAATAAGCCAAGTGTCGGGATGTCCAGGAGTGAGGTAAAGATCAGGCTCAACATCAATTCCGCGCGCGTCAGTGGAAAGAGCGCGAGTTTGGAAATGTCCAGTCCTTCGTTGACCGTGAACTCCAAAAGCGGCAACACAATCCACAACAGGTAGACGCCAGTCAATACGATAAAGAGAATTTCGGCGTTCGCAGGCGGTGGCAACAGACGATAGCCAAAGTATGTGCCAATGGCGATGCCACCCATGAAGGGCAGGCCGAACAATACGAGAAAGATTGCTCCAATAATACGACCCGCACGACCACCACTTCGCGTGTAGTTGCGTATAAACGTCTTCCAACGCAGCAGAAAGAGCCAGCGCAGCTTGTCTGAGTGAACTACCATGATTCGTGTGCCTCTATTTCCCTTCATAGGCTTTCTGTAAAATAGCAAGATCAAATTTTTTCATCGTCAAGAATGCCTGCGTAACCCGATCAATCTGCTCAGGTGTGCCGTTTGCCATCATCTCGCTCATCGCCTTAGGCCAGACCTGCCAGGAAAGACCAAACTGGTCTTTGAGCCAGCCACATTGCTCCGCCTGTGGATCAGCAGAAAGCCGCTCCCAGTAGTAGTCGATTTCTTCTTGCGTGTCGCAAGGAATGAGAAGAGATAGTGCTTCATTGAAGGTGAAGTTGTGTTCTCTCGCACTATCCATGCTAGTAAACCATGTATTGAGCATAGAGAAATCCGCGAACATCAGTGTCCCTGCTTTGTCTGGTTCCATTCCTTGAGGATAGCGAGCAGTCGTACCTCTCTTTGCATCTTTGAAGACTGAACAGTAGAAATCAATTGCTTCTTCAGCGCGACCAGCGTTCTTTCCAGTAAACATAAGCGACGGAATGATCGGTGGTCGTTCTTCACCTGAAGGATTCGTAAGGATAAGCTGCCAGGAAAGACCGTATTTGTCCTGTATCCACCCGTAGTGTTGACTGAAAGGATAGGTGTCGAGCGGCATAAGGACGGTGCCGCCCTCTGAAAGCTTCTCCCACACTCCATCGAGATTCTCCCTTGCATTCGTGTCTCTGGAAGGATCAAAATTTACCATGAATGACACGGAAGGATTGAATTGAAATAGAGGACCTGCACTAATCGCCATGAAAGATTGACCAGCGAGTATAAACGAAACAATATCACTATCACCTGAAGGAGTATTACGTATCTCTGATACAGTTGTTATTTCCGAATCCGGCAAAAGAGAGGTATAAAACTCAGTAGCCTCTTTTGCCTCTTTGTCAAACCACAAATGTGGGGTAATTTTCTGCATCACTGTATTTCTTTCTCTTTTATTCCATTCCATACAGGTTCGTTTTTAACGGAAACTGGTTCTATTACGTTTCCAGCCAGCTCAAATTGTGATTCTCGTTCTGCACACCGATGACGTTGAGGAAGATATCCTCCAGTGTCGCGTCTTTGTTGTTGCCACTGGCGCGGTTCCTTAACTCTTGCAACGTGCCCTCCGCGACCAGTGTACCTTGATTGATGATACCGACGCGTGTGGACAAACGCTCGACCACCTCCATGATGTGCGATGAGAAGAAGATGGTTGTGCCATGATTTGTCAAATCACGCAGGATATCGCGTACGACACGTGAACTCACCGGGTCCACACCCTCGAACGGCTCATCCAGAAACAACACTTGTGGACGATGAATAATAGCCGCCGCCAGTGCCGTTTTCTTGCGCATGCCAACCGAATAGTCAACAACGAGTTTATCGGCATCGCCAGCGAGACCAAGCACATTGAGCAATTCTTCGGTACGGTTGCGCACCTCACGCTCCGGCACACCGTACATATAGCCAGCGAACGTAATATATTCTCGCCCACTGAGCCGCTCATATAGGTTGAGGTATTCGGGCATCACACCCATCAGAGTACGCGCCTTTAGCGAGTCGCGCCACACATCAACGCCCCCGATATGTACAGTGCCGTATGTGGGACGTAACAAGCCAACCATCAAGTTTATCGTGGTAGACTTACATGCGCCATTCGTCCCCAGGCAGCCAAAAAACTCCCCAGCCCGGACCGCGAGATGCAAATGGTTCACCGCGACCTTCTGCCCAAATGTCTGCGTCAGGTCATAAGCTACGACAGCGTATGGCCTTGTATCAGCAGGAGGAAACATGCTTTGTTGAGGGACCGTTTGTTCTTCTATAGTAGAGGGGGACATATCGTGTTCAGGAAACATCGTCATTTCGCCGTCCTTCTCTCGTCTCTATTATTTTCTATGAATATAGCTATCTGTTATACAAGATGTACCATGATGATACGTCTTTGTCAAGAGTATCACTAAAAAGTGCTACTACAATAAGAATACGACTAGAGGACGGATTTATCCAATTGTAGAATGTCAAACAACGCAGTTTTGTTTGTTAAAAAAAAACAGATTGTGTGGGTATTTGTTTT
>CAXTUE010000313.1:4963-5817 GCA_964247355.1 uncultured Ktedonobacteraceae bacterium
AACAACACATACCTTTTTTTTTTTTTTTATCGTTACGAACAAAACTGCGTTGTTTGACATATACCCTACGGGTTATCGTGTAAAAATTTCTCAATGTCGGCGATTTCGCTTGTGCTGAGGCGAAACTCGGCGGCAGGAATGACACCATCGACCTGCGCTTGACTACGACCACCAACAATGGCCGCCGTCACAGCAGAGTTGTGCAACGTCCAGGCAATCGCGACGACGCCCGCACTGACATTATGTGGAAAGCCGATATCGCTCAGGAGTTGCGCGAACTTGAGGTTGCGTGAAAGGCGCGGCTCCTTGAAGTCTTCGCTGTTCTTACGCCAATCATTGTCGGGCATTTTGTCGATACGCTTCTTGCTCATCGTGCCGGTTAAGAGGCCCGATGCCATCGGTGAGTAGACAATCACACCGATTTGTTCCTGCTCACAGAATGGAAGAATCTCGTTCTGTACATCAGGCCGTAGCAGCGAATACGGCGGTTGGAGCGAGTCGACGGGAGCGATCTTCTGGGCGCGTTTCATCTGCTCGACATTAAAATTCGATACGCCGATGGCGCGCACCTTGCCCTGTTTCTTCAGGTCCACGAGTTTGCTCCAGCCCTCCTCTATATCGGGGTCGGGATTGGGCCAGTGAATTTGATAGAGGTCGATGTAGTCAACGCCCAGCCTTTTCAGGCTTGCCTCACACTCGCGCTGTATCGAGTCCGCCTTGAGGCTATTACCTATCTTGCCATTCTCATCCCACACCAAAGAGCATTTTGTAAAGATATAGGGGCGTTCGCGTCCCTTGATCGCCTCGCCAACTAGCTCTTCTGAATGACCAAGCCCATAGGCGGCGGCAGTATC
>CAXTUE010000313.1:5838-6161 GCA_964247355.1 uncultured Ktedonobacteraceae bacterium
TTAACACCCATCGCCAGAGAATGTTGAATGGCGGAAATTGCTTCTTTGTCATCCTGATCACCCCAACCGCCCATCCAGTTGCCGCCACCAATCGCCCATGCTCCAAAGCCAATGGGCGTAATATGTATATTTGTCTTACCAAGTTGTCTTGTTTGCATCTTTTGTTTTGCCTCCCCTACGTACTATCGTAGTTCCTTATATGTAACACGCATCGTAGGAAGCATGAGTAGACAAACTTCGTAGAAACCATGGTGCCGCCCAAGGGGATAAACCCCCCCCAAAACCCCCGCAAAGGAGGTTTGGGGGGGGGGTGTACCGTGGGG
>CAXTUE010000314.1:0-6152 GCA_964247355.1 uncultured Ktedonobacteraceae bacterium
GACCGTAACGGCTCCAAACGCAATGCCGCTGTGGTTAGGTTGGATGATTGGTCTTCTACCACTTGTGGGTTGCGCATGGTTGATATGGCAACAGTGGCACTATAGAAATATGTTGCTCAAAGCTGAGCAACAAAACGTCTCATCACAGGCTTGACAAACCTCAATCTGTTCCGTATAGTTATATGTGTAAAGGGCGTAACAATCAATTATAGCCCCTACTGATGAATTCGTCGTATTTCATTTAGCAGTATAACAGAAACGATATTCTGGGAAGGAGGTTCTTGCATGTACACAACTCTCACTACCACATTGCCTAAACTAGCGCAACAAGGACCTGCTGTGAGTATCGTGGACTTCTGCTGGCAGACCTCTCTAGCTACTCCTCCGCAGTCACAAGGGGGTAGTGTGCCCATTTTTGGAGAGGACTGGACTGAGATACCTCTGACATAACGTCCAGCAGCAAGAAACTCTCCGAACCGTGGGTACCCAAAGACTCGCGGTTTTTTGTTTGCCCTTTTTAAGTTTTCACGAGTAAAGCTGTCCTTCGCGGATTAAGTGTTGAGGGCAGCACAAAGAAAAGGAAATAGGAATGATCACAACATCGAAGCATGAAGCCGCCGGAGCAAACTATCGACGCAACCTCGGCAATGGCCTGATTCTACGTTGGTCAACGGCAGCAGACACGGCTAACATCGCTCATTTAGCCGGGCTGGTATTTCGAGATAAGGAGAGCGATCCGCTCAATGAAGGGATGGTCAGTGAAGTTACTGAACTTATGAGCGGGAAAAACCCGTTGATGGGGTCAGGCGATTATGGCTTGATAGAGGATACCAGCAAAGAGGGAAGCCCGGTCGTGGCGTGTACCTGTCTGTGGCAAAACCATTGGGAGTACGAGGGCATTCCATTTGAGATGGGACAACCAGAGATCGTGGCTACTCATCCAGATTATAGAAACAAAGGTCTAATCCGCGCCCTATTTGAGATGGTACATGCCCGTAGTGAGGCGCGTGGCGATATGGTACAAGCTATTACCGGTATTCCTCATTTCTACCGGCAGTTTGGCTATGAATACGTGTTGGACCTTGATGGCAAACGGGTTGTGTATACATTCCGCATTCCACAAGCGAAGGAAGGTGAGGCAGAAGCTTATACGCTACGCAACGCTACCGCCGACGATGTCGCGACGATTCAGCATATCTATAGCTACCGTCGTAAGACTGGAGTTGTTGTCTCAAACATTCCTGACAGCTATTGGCTATATGAAGCACAAAGAGTAAGCGATGAGACCCAAAGGTTTCCACGTTTACAGATGATTGTAGATGCGACGGGGAAAGCACAGGGTTATGCCTTTGTTGCTTCGGGACGTGGCGATAAAGGAGCAAATTTCGCGGTTTTCGCATTGGATGTCCTGCCAGAAGTTAACTTACGTGGCATGATGCCTTCGCTGCTACGGGAACTTCAAAAGTATGGTTCGCAGGTACCGGTTCGCAAAACAAAGGAAGGAGTAGCTTTAAGCCAAATTTCTTTCAATCTTGGTCGCTCTCATCGCGTTTATGATGCATTGGGGGACCTTGCTCCATTTTATGATGCTCCATATGCATGGTACGTACGCGTACGCGATATACCCGCGTTTCTTCAGCATATCGCGCCCGTGCTGGAGCGAAGGCTGGAGCGTTCGATAGTCGCGGACTATACGGGAGAGCTAAAGATCGACCTGTACAGAGGCGGCTTGCGACTAGTGTTTGAACACGGGAAGCTGACAATGGCTGAACAGTGGCGTGTTCCAGTATACGACTCGAACGCAGGTGCGGGCTGTCCAGCACTTGTTTTTCTGCAATTGTTGTTCTGTCATCGTAGCTTAGATGAACTGCGACACATGTTTCCTGACGTATGGGCCGAAGGGGATACAGAGATTGTGCTGAAAGCGTTGTTTCCAGCACAGTTCTCCGCTCCGCAACCTTTATAAATGATAAACACAAGGGCAAGGGGCTAGATTGAGCAAAGCCTAATCTAGCCCCTTGCCTTTGTTTTTATCATTTAGGAGAGGTGATGTAGAGACGAGAGAAGGCTACTTCAGCGTCTTGCTGCTCGACGTAAAGACCGACTTCTCCACTAGAAATCTTGGTTGACGATTTATCAAGAATCGGCGCGCTGACAGGCTTTTTATTGACGGAGAACGTGAAGGTATTATTTTTTGCCTCGATAGTTAACGTGTTATTTTTTCCCGGACCGACCAGAAGAGAGGATACGATGCCCGAAGAAATAGTTTCCCACTTGCCGTTGCCGTCAAAGCGTGTGAAGACATATTCGCCCGTTACTGACGAGATGACCTCAAAGAGATAGTAGCGCGACTGATCCGCCGAGGCACGAAACACAACACCATAATAGTCGGTGTCAGAATGTTTGCCACGCACGAGCATCATATTTACAGAAAGGTGAAAGTCGGTATATTGGTGTGCATTGTAGAGAGCGAGTGCCACGGTCGAGTCGGACTTGTTGAGCACATGATAGTATTGATGCTGCTTATCAAAAAAGAAGGTGCTACTCAGCGGCCAATCATCATCATTTGTCAATGTATCGGCATCCGATTGCTTGCTAAGTCCGGTAGCAAGTGACGTTTGTGTTACCTTGATTGGTCCGCGATGCATGAAATAGAAGGCAGATGTAGCAGCAGTACCAAGTAGTAGCAGTAGGACTGCAACAAGTGCAAGCCGTGGTACCGTCACAAGCCGTGTACGTCCCTTCACAGGAACCTGTTTAATTTGCACGTTGGCTTTAAGTGGTGATGTACTGAGTTGCTTAAACGGATCGTCTACATCTTCTTCCTTGAAGGTATTGCTGCGCGCCTCCTCTATTGCCTGCGTAACTGCCGTACTAAACGCTTGTGCGGTTTGAAAGCGCTGTTCGGGTTGCTTTGCTAACGCCTTACGTACGACACGATCAAGCGCGGGAGTGATATCGGCCCGCACCATGCATAGTGATGGTGGTGCCTCATGAATGTGCATGAGAGCAAGGGCAAGTGTAGTATCAGCCCTGAAGGGAAGCTGACGCGCAAGCAGAAAAAACAGCATAATGCCAAGCGAGTAAATGTCAGAGCGACCATCGAGCGTTTGCCCAAGTGCCTGCTCTGGCGAGATATAGTCCGGTGTGCCCATTAACGACTCGCTGTTTTTTACGTCCGTGTCCTGTTCTTCCGTCGGCACCTTTGGTGCGAGACGAGCAATACCGAAATCCGCGAGCATGATACGGCGGGCACCATCGAGCAGAATATTGGCAGGTTTCACATCACAATGAACACAGCCTTGTTCGTGCGCGTAGTCCAATGCTGAGGCGAGTTGCTCAAGATGCCACTGCGCTTCATCGAGCGAGAGAGGGCCATGTTTCTCGATATATTCAGATAGTGTGCCGCCCGACATATAGGGCATCACAATGTATGGCAGACCATCCTGCTCACCATAGGAGTAGATCGGCAGTATATTTGGATGATTAAGCTGGCTTGCGGCCTCTGCCTCGCGTAAGAAGCGACGGTAGAAATCACGCCGCATCTGCATATCCATTGTCGAGCGCGGGAGAAAAACCTTTACAGCCACCTTACGATTAGGTGTATGTTGGCGTCCCAGGAAGACTGCACTGGAACCCCCATAGCCCAGCAGTCGTTCTAGTACACAAGCCCCTAACACGGTACCGATAAGATGTTGTCCCCTAGTCGTGGTCATGTCAAGCTCCCCATATAGCTTTTCTTTATAAGAAAGCGGGTGCAGTACCTGAACATCGCTATCACCGTTGATACATGTTCTTTTATTGTATTCGAGAAGACGAAAAAATGTCAACTCTTCATCTATAGAGACGCATGAATATGCTGAAATCATACGTTTTGTATAAGACAGGGGTCAAATAGGCATTTGACAACGCATCTACCCCTGTAATATACGTCGTTTTATAGAACAAATTCACCATCGCGCATAATTACACGCCCATCAACTTCGATGGTGCAACGCGATGGAATTACGTCCACGTGAATATTTGCATCCCAATCCGCGCCCGTGAACTGTGGATAGGGATTACCAAAAGCGACATGCAAACCCGGCATCTTTTCATCCTGAAGCAGATTGCCAACCAGCTTCTTCAGGCAAGTTAGAGTACCAATTGCAAATTCACCTGCTCGATTGCCATTGGGAACCGAGAAGAGGTAGTCATGCACCTCTTGTGCAATGGCAGTATCTTCGCAACTTACTTCTGTAACATACCCATTTTTCACAGTGACCACTAACGGATGCTGTAGCACACCGTATTTCTCGGAGAAGTAATCGCCCAACACATCGCACACCAGGACACCATCAACGGTTGCAGGCGCGGTAAAAACCTCGCCTTCGGGTAGATTGCCCCACTTGCCTTGCTCATGATAGCGTCCATGGCAGGGAATCCACCGCCAATCTTTGTGGAAGGTTGCCGTGACATCACTGCCTTTCGCAGAGGTGACATGAATGGTCTGAGCGTTCCGTACAAGATCGTAGATGGTATTGGTCAGAGTGAACACTTCGTCATAGTCGGCACACATGCCGTCCGCCATCAAAGCTTCGTCAATGCCAATCATGTGTCCATGTCGTGTTTTGAGTTCGGTCGCTAGAAACGGTAGCAAGGGCAGGCGGAAAGAGATTTCGCCGGGTTGCGCGGTCGCGATATAGTAGGTAACGGTTGGACGCGCATGAATAAGATCATTGCGCATCTCATCGGAGAAGACGGTCAGAGGTCGCTCACCGTAGTGTTCCAGAAAGCGCACCGTGACATCGGCACGCTGATCCAATGCAACGGAGGCAATACGGCGCGCAATGCTCTCACGTGCATAATCAGTGATAATGAAGACACGATCCCGTGAGGTCACACCCATACAACGCACGGCGTTCTCGGCCCCCCGCTGCACATGCTCTTCAAACGTCAATGAGTCCAGTGCCTTCTCACTCTGAGAATTTGAGATAGATGAATGTAAAAGTCTTGCCATGATAAAGGCTCCTAGCTAGATAAAGTGATATAGATATATACGCTCAAAAAAATAATGTAGTAACATTTCTGCGCTGCATGTGAACCTTTTGGTGGTACAAATGTTGCACGTGTTTGTATCTTCTAAGAGTTACCAAAGTATGCTATATAATGATCATATTACGTGAAGCGTATCGTAACAGTGAAATAGTTCACATTTTTGAAGGGAGTCAGATATGCCGGAAGAAACCGCGAAAACCAGCGCGCTTTATTCCTCGATTCACGCGCAGCCACAAATAATACGGGCATTGCTCGCCGATTGGGATACACCAACACAGGCGGCCCAGGAGTTAAACACGCGAGAGCGTATTTTGCTTGCTGGTATTGGTACAAGTTACCATGCGGCACAGATTGGCGAGTATCTATTTCGTCTTGCAGGCGTCGATGCATGGGCGGTTCGCTCATATGATTTTGTGACCTATCCACGACCATTGCGTTCAGATGATAGCGTGGTCGTGATCAGTCACCGTGGCAGCAAGGTTCACGGCATCGGAGCGGTACAGCGCGCAAAGCAGGCAGGAGTTTTGACGCTTGGCATCACGGGCAAGGGTTCGCAGATGCGCGACGTGGACATCATGATCGAGACTGTCGAGCAAGAGGTATCTGCCGCGCACTCAATAAGCTTCACCAGTACACTAATACGTCTCGCGCAAATAGCAGCACGACTAGCTGCCCTTCGTGGCAACACGCATGTCTCTCAGCAACTTGAACAGGGACTAGCACTCACACCACCGTATATAGAGCAAGTCTTTCTTCACGAGGACACACTGCGACAGGTGGCACAGGACGTTGTAGCCCAGCAACGCAGAGTTTTTATCGCGGGGGCGGGTCCAAACGCGGCAATAGCACCGGAGGGCGCGTTGAAGGCAAAGGAGGCGGCTTATGTCACAGCAGAGGGATTTGAATTAGAGCAAGCGATTCATGGGCCATTTGTTGGCTTTGAGGCAAGCGATCTCGTAGTTATCGTAAACGTCAAAGGGCCTGCGCAACCACGCATAGCCGATTTCTTACATGCGCTACGTGAGATTGCTATTCATGTGTTACTGCTCGGTTCCATACCGCCTGACGAGACGAGCTTGTTTGCGCAAGCGCACTGGACGCATGTAGAATTACTT
>CAXTUE010000315.1:0-6144 GCA_964247355.1 uncultured Ktedonobacteraceae bacterium
TATACACACAGCCAGACCTGCATACATTTCGTCAGCGTACACGCGTCAATGGGCGTTTAATTAGCGAAGAGGAGCTAGCGGCACTTGTGCCAGAAATTCGCGCTTACGTAGAGCAAATACAGGCACGGCATGAGTTTGGCCCATTTATCACGTATGAAGTAGCAACCGCGCTTACCTTTCTTTACTTTGCACGTCAGCACGTCGAACATGCCGTTGTTGAGGTTGGCATCGGTGGAAGGCTTGACGCTACAAATATTCTCAATCAACTTGTTTCCGTAATTACCTCTATCAGCTATGACCACATGCAAATACTAGGTGACACGCTTACGAAAATTGCTACGGAAAAAGCGGGTATTATTAAGCCAAACGGTCTACTTGTCACTTCGGCACAAGCACCGGAAGCGTTACGTGCC
This sequence comes from uncultured Ktedonobacteraceae bacterium, assembly GCA_964247355.1. Lineage (GTDB taxonomy): Bacteria > Chloroflexota > Ktedonobacteria > Ktedonobacterales > Ktedonobacteraceae > JBBQVS01. The sequence goes on from CAXTUE010000315.1 coordinate 414, forward strand.
ATCGCTGCAATTGTGCAGCAACGTCAGGCGCGTATGGTACGTGTTGGTGCATATGAGAGTGATCCTGCACAAACTGATGTTGAGGCTGGGACTCTGCCACCATTGGTGTATCGTTACCAGTTAGAGGAGCGCAACGAAGCGCGGCAACGCTTTACGATTATGGGACCCGAACAGCTCTATACAGGATTGGAAATTCCACTCGCGGGTCAGCATCAACTCGAAAACGCGACCGCCGCGCTCGCAACACTCGACCTATTGCAAGAGCATGGTCTGCTCTGGGATGAGAACGCCCTTCATGAGGGATTTCGCAACGCACGTTGGTCGGCGCGTATGGAGGTCGTTGGCACACGACCAACGATTGTCGTCGATGGCGCGCATAACGCAGACTCGATACAGAAATTGCTTACTGCGTTAGAGGATACATTTACTGCACGTCGTTTGATTTTTGTGTTCAGCCCTAATCAGGATAAAGACCTTGTGGGTATGGTACGTGCATTAGCTGATATAGATGCCGTTGTGCTTACGCGTATGAAAAATCCTCGTGCAACGTCTATTGAGCAACTTGAAAAACTTTTTGCGGAATACGCACCCCATATTCGAGTGTATAGTGAACCTGCAAGCAATAAAGCAATGGATTTTGCTGTGAGTTTAGCAGAACCAGAGGACTTGATTTGTGCAACTGGTTCGCTTTATCTTGCGGCAGAGGCGTTACGCTGGGCGGCAAAGCGCGGCAATGAGGATGTGGCAAGGACGATTGAGGGAGTGGATCATGAGTAAGATAGGTTAAGAAAGTTTTGTGGCGTGTGTATCTTTTAAGTAGAGTTTCTCGTAACAAAGGTAATATAATTTTTAAAAAGTAAATTAGAGGATAGCGTAAAGGAAAAAAAGATGAGTAATCAACAGTATCCACCTGATCCTCGTTCTGAAGGATATCAGCAACCGAATCAGCCGTACCAACAGCAATCATATGAACCCGTCAACAACTCCGTTAGAGCATCTGAGGCTGGTGGAGCATATTCGCAGAGTCAGCAGGAAAGCTACGTAGACCCAGCAGGCAATCGTGTTGAAAGTACTGAAGCGGTATACGAAGATAAAAACTTGAGTAGAGCGAACACACGTTACTGGATTACAACTATTACCTATTTGGTATTGGGTGTACTGGAAGTGATATTAGGATTACGGCTCCTTTTCAGGCTTTTGGGTGCGAATCAGGATAATGGTTTTATCACGTTTCTCTATGGTTTAAGTCATATATTCGTTGGTGCCTTCAACGGAATTTTTAACGATCAAACTATTGGTAGTCGTGGAGTGTTTGAAGTTTCAACTGTGATAGCCATGCTTGTCTATGCTTTAATCGCATGGGGTATAGTAGCACTTGGCAGAGTCGCGTTTGCCCCTGTTCTGTCGGGGAGGCAAACTATCACATCGACCCGTCGGGGTCGTTATTAGCAAGGGCTTTTATCATACTCTACGCATCAGGTTGCCTACAAATGCTTGAATTGGAAATGATGTATAATTCAGAAAAGCAGCATAACAACAATGTTGTGCGAGGAGTTCATATCTTTCCATTTCACCGAGGAGGTATCTTGCTATGCAAGGCTTGATGATGAATTATCCCTTGACGTTACAGCATGCGTACAATCGTGCCACACGTCTGTTTGGGCGAAAAGAGATTGTGACACAAACAGAGAGTGAGCCGCATCGTTACACCTATAGCGAATGGGGAAAGCGCACGGCACAACTTGCTAACGCACTAGCAAAGGCTGGCGTACAACCGGGTGAGCGCATAGCTACCTTTGCATGGAATACCTATCGTCACCTCGAATTGTATTTCGCGGTCCCCTGTATGGGCGCGGTCCTGCATACACTGAATATTCGCCTGTTCGCGGAGCAGTTGGTATACATCATCAATAACGCCGAGGACAAGATCATTTTTGTCGATGGCGATCTAGTCCCTCTTCTGGAAAGTCTCTCCGATCAACTGCCAACCGTAAAATTGTATGTCATTATGGGAGATGCACCTAACAGTACAGGCAAGTTGCAACCCTCTGCTGACTACGAAACGTTTATTGGCGAACAACTCACAACGTACGACTGGCCGCAGCTTGATGAGAATGCGGCAGCCGCCATGTGTTATACCTCCGGCACAACAGGCAATCCGAAAGGTGTTGTCTACAGCCATCGCTCGATTACGTTGCACTCGATGTCGTTGGGTATGACCGATAACAAGGGCCTGAGCGAGAGCGATACAATTTTACCAATTGTGCCAATGTTCCATGCAAATGCATGGGGACAGCCGCATGCAGGTATTTTGATCGGTTCGACGATTGTATTGCCAGGACGCTTTATGGACCCGGCGCGTGTCGTGAAACTCATGGTGCAAGAGAAGGTGACGGTAGCCGCCGGTGTGCCGACGATCTGGATTGGTATGCTAGCATTGCTCGAAAAGGAGCATATCGAGTTTCCGACTCTACGCGCGATCTTCTGTGGTGGTTCTGCCGTGCCGAAAGCGCTGATTGAGGGTCTATACCGCCAGAACGTGAATATTATACAGGCGTGGGGTATGACCGAGACCTCGCCGCTTGCCTCGGTTTCTCGTCTGCGTTCGTATCAAAGCGACCTGCCATTGGAAGAGCAATTCCGCATCAAAGCGAAACAGGGAACAACGGTCCCAGGCGTAGATTTCCGTGTCGTCGATATGGAGACAGGAAAAGAGGTTCCGTGGGACAACACGACCTTTGGCGAACTCCAGGTGCGTGGCCCGTGGATTGCACGAGCATACTACAAGGACGAACAGGCATCGGCAAAATTTGTAGATGGCTGGTTTGGCACGGGTGATGTGGCCGTTGTCGATGAAGATGGCATGTTGCAACTGGTTGACCGCACCAAAGACCTTGTGAAGTCGGGCGGTGAGTGGATATCCTCCGTCGAACTCGAAGGCTTGATTATGGGTCATCCAAAGGTGTTAGAGGCATGTGTGATCGGTATTCCCGATGCGCGCTGGTCCGAGCGTCCCCTTGCCTGTGTGGTTGCCAAACCCGATTATACAGGCCAGGTGACAAAAGCAGAGATACTAGACTTTCTACGTCCCCAGGTCGCCAAATGGTGGCTGCCCGATGATGTTGTCTTCATCGACTCTGTACCCAAGACAAGCGTCGGCAAATTCGACAAAAAGGTGTTGAGAAGTAAGTACGAGACACACAGCACTGTGAAGTCGAGCTAATACAGACTGAAAGATTACATTGGATTACAACGACGTGTATAGTAGGGTTAGTCCCCTTGTGGGCGTCCGTTGTAATCCAATGTAATCTTTCAGTCCGTTGGCTCTCATAATATCCAGAAAGACGGTAAGTTGCAAACAAGACCCCTAGAGCAAGGTGAAGCTCACGTAAACACTCTTCTTTCGCCAAGATTTAATCAGCATATAAATGACTTCACGCTTAGTTTTCCTCTCGAAGCCTCGTTACCCTCAAATATGTTGAAGCCGGATGTCAATGAGATAAACAGTTTCTATATCACCTCAGATGGTCTGGACCGGGGATATCTGACAGACCTGTGGGATAAAGTTGCAATTGGAGAAAGAAGAGCGGAAGAAGATGTGCTTAACGCGCTTCGTATTGCCGCGCCAGGAATAGAGCGTCTCTACTTTATTGGTGACAACCGTGATGGAAAAAACGTGTTCCCGTTGTGAGAGTTACCGATATCGAAGAACCTACTCCGTTACGCAGTTTCGGTATTGTACTCACACTGGTAAACGCGAAAGATGGTTTTCTGCTTGAAAGAAGGGAGAGTGGGTTGACCACGAAACGTTGCCTCCAAAGCACTCAGCACATGCAGACCCTGTTTGCGCAATGTCGAAAGATAGCCGCGAATCACGCACGAGATGAACTCCACACACAGCATGACCGTACTCGTACTGAAAACCACCACCGTTTGCCCATCACATACAGTTCGCTTTCATCCTGGTGAATGACGAGTGCTTGGATCAACGCCGCTTTGATCTGGCGTTCGACGGCTTCCAAGTGGGTAGCAGCGCAGGTTTGCCACTGGACCAGACTTGCCTGGGCCAGTGGGACGCCCAACACCTCGGCACAGATTTCTGCCGTTCGAGCTTGAGGAAGCAGTGGTTGCACGAGCAGATACACTGCAATGGCCTGAATACAGGGGCCCTATTGCACAAATGGAGGTGCTATCGAGGGGAAAGCCGCATTGCTGTACCCGTGGCAGTGCGCACAGCATTTCCACCCGGCTTGGTACTCAATGATTTCTGGGCGTGGTGCTGGTACATCGATGACCTGCCGACGCTCGATGCTCTGCGCAAGAGTCTGGCTCAAATTGGTCTGACAATGCTGGCATTGGGTGACGGGAGCAAGCATGATTATGTGAGCAGGAGTTGCCGAGAATCTAATGATCCTCCTGTCAGCAGACGTACTTGACCATCATAATATTCGTATTTTTGATCAGAATTACTTACTAGTAGCAGGTATTGTTCAAACGATACGTGCTGACGTTCTGATCTCATTGCCATCTCTAAGCGTCCTCACTTCTTCTCAGTAGAGAATATCTTTTACACGTAGTATACCATGCAACGCGACGGCGTTTGTTTTTGCTCTTGATATGAACCATATATTTGTGATATGCTTCATATCATGAAAGAGAAACAAACGTATTCTAGCACGTTGCGCCAGGAGCAGATGAAACGAACGCGTGAGCAGATACTTGAGGGGCTTATTAAGACGATGGCACGTGGATTTACGGAAATATCAATTCCGGCGGTTGCGCGTGAAGCGGGCGTCTCGGTTCCAACGGTGTACCGCTATTTTCATACGAAACGCGATCTCATTGAGGCACTAGGAGGATACATGATGCAGAAAGTTGGTCTTGCTATGAGTTCGCCGCCTCGTAACTCGGATGAACTGCTGACAATGGTACGGCAGCTTTTTACCACATATGAGGGACTCGACGACATATTAAGAGCGGCGGCGATGAGCGAGTATGCATATGAACTGCGAAAAGAAGTTCTGCCGATGCGTGTCAAGATGATCGAAAACGCACTGGAGCCAGGAATCGCAAAGGCGAATGAGGCAGACCGGATACGATTGCGCAATATTGTACTCATACTCACCTCTACCGCCACGATACGCGCCTTCAAGGACTACCTGAATCTTTCAGGTGAGGAAGCTGCGGACAGTGTTACATGGGCTATTCAAACGCTGCTACAAGGCGTTGCTGAGCAGAAGAGGGAAGAGACTGAACAATAATGTGTATGTGCTGATATGTACGCAGAAAGGGTCAAAAGAAATGGATTTCGTACGTTTTTTGCAGGATATAGACGTGAAGGATGTCGCTGATGCGGGTGGAAAGGGTGCGAATCTTGGATCATTAGTACAAGCAGGCTTTCCGGTTCCAGCAGGCTTTGTTGTGCTTACATATGCATACGAGGAGTTTGTACGACATAATGCTTTACAGGAAACTATCGAGCACATGGCGGCATTGGTAACGCTCGATGACGTAGATGCCACAGAGTCTATTTCGTCCTCTATTCGCGCGCTCTTTGAAAAGGGAGAGATACCCGACGACATTGTGGTTGCGGCGAGAGAAGCGTATGCACGTCTTGGAAGTGGACTCGTCGCGGTGCGCTCGTCAGCAACGGCGGAAGACCTTGCCAATGCCTCATTTGCGGGCCAGCAAGAGACGTACCTGCAGATACAAGCAGAGGACAATGTATTAG
>CAXTUE010000316.1:0-6113 GCA_964247355.1 uncultured Ktedonobacteraceae bacterium
GTTTTATCTCGTACAGCCGTTTTAAGGGTATCTAGCGTACTTTCAGTCATCGGATCGACTTTCTTCTTTTCTCATTTTCGGCATCAAATTTTATCCATTCCTCAATAGTGCGCCTTTGAACTAAGTCTATTCGATTAGCAGCCCATAAGCAATATTCAGGTGTAATATCACAACCTTTCCACTTTCGACCAAGTTGCTCTGCTACAACGGCTGTTGTCCCAGAGCCAAGAAATGGGTCAATAACAATATCTTCAGGATTTGAGGAAGCCAGAATAAATTTTCGCAGAAGTTCTTCCGGCTTTTGGGTTGGATGAGGAGTTTTTTCATTCATACCGTTGCATGTCGTTGGCACCTCGATAACATCTTTTGGTTTTGCTCCGTTTGGATGCGGGTGCCAGGTATAACCATCTGCCTTTCCATACTGACTTGTTTCGGCTTGTGGATGCTCTGGATATTTGAGCGTATGACTCCCATAAGAGATCCGAATGTCATCAATATTAAAGGAAAACTCTTTGCTCTTTCTAAAATGTAGAATACTTTCGTGAGACCGTCCCCAATCAGAACCAAGATTCGCTTTATTTTTGTAGTGCCACACCAGCCAACGGCAACCTGTGAAGTAACGTAAAGCGGGAAGTTTAAGATCAGCTAATATTTCAGAGAAACCACATATATAAAGAGTTCCATCAGGTTTGAGAATACGAGCAGCCTCTTTTATCCACTTCAATGACCATTTCAAATACGCTTGTTGAGACTCAAACGTGTCCCACTCAGCTTTTTTGATATTGTACGGGGGATCGGCGAAAATGAGATCGACGGAAGCACTTTGTAGCCCCTTTAACCAGAGGAGCGAGTCACCAAGCCAAATTTCACCACTAGCGTGCGAGTAGAACAGCTTCAGTTTTTTTGTCTTTAACTGTTGTCTACTAAGTTTGTGATATGTTCCCTCAAGAGGAAAATGAACATCAGGAATGCCTGGAAGTTCCTCTTGCTCATATACCTGTGTATCTAAGCTTTGTTGCGTGTTTATCATACATAGCAACACCGCTTTTCGTCTTTGGAAGAAGCAAAAAGCAGTCTCCTCTCGCATTAAATATCTTTGATAAGTGTCTTATTTATTATAGTTTCATCATAAGCGTTTCACAGGCGTACGAATCAAAAGAACAACAGCGATAAGTAGACAAATAGCACCAAGTATAATCTCGATGATATTGATCTTACTAATGATACTCTCGCCGATGAGTATGCCGCCGAGAACGAACATAATGATAACAAAAATGTACGGTATCTTCATAATTGAAAAGTCCTATCTCTGGCGTAGTGATACGCATGATTGTGAAACGAGTATAGCACGTCTAGCTGCAATTTTACAGCATATGCGCTACTAAACAAAGAGGGCCGCAGGAGCATTATAACTCCTGCGGCCCTCTTTGTTTAAGGTTTGCTTGCGAGATAAAAAGGGGCGAACTGCTTTATGAAACGGACTGTCCTGCGACTAGGGCTGGCACGTCCATTCGCGCCAGCTATAGCCGTCGCGCACAAAGATTTCGTGCGCGGCAACAGCGTTTGCATAAGCATTGTAAGTCGAACTTCCAGCCTGTGATGTACCCGCCCATGTTCCGGGCATGATCTGGAAGAGACCTGTCGCGCCACTCGGATTATAGGCACCTGGGTTCAGTCCCGACTCACACGTCGCGACATTGATTGCCGCAGGTCCATAGGCCCCGAACACCGAGTTAATTATGGCAGGAATACTGCCAGTGTTGCCGGTTGCGGGTGCTGGTGTTGCTGTTGGTGGTGGATTGTAAGGTACACTTGTTGGCGGCACTACTACCGGTGCCGGTTGCTTCGGCTGTTGTACCTGTTGCACCGGCTGTTGCGCCGTTTGCACCTGCTGTACTTGTGTATTCGTCGAATACCCCTGTACGGGAATACACACAACCTGACCTACGAATATCAGGTCAGGATTATTCAAACGCCCATACGAGGCTAAATTCTGCCATGTCGTACGGAAACGGTATGCGATCCAACTGAGTGTATCCCCCTGCACTACTGTATAGCGTTGGTCGCTTTGAGCACATGGCGTTGTGTACGCACTCGCATGTGCCCCTGGAACCTGAATGCTCAATGAAAGAGCCAGGAAGAGCAGTGCTGCGACTGCTCCGATAGAAAACTTTACTACGAAACTTCCTCCGTTATCCTGTCGTAAATACTTCAGGATGTTCTTACGTGTTTTCAATGTTTAGTCTTTCTAGTGAATGCTCCCTCGCAACCTCCGCAAGCAATTCTCGCTTCCAGTTGACATTCGCTCCACTAAAGCGTGTCAATCATTGAAGAGCAAGATGCGTTCCTTCCACTCACACGACATGCGCAAAGACATGCACATCTGCATGTATGAATTTGTGGAACGTGCTTATTCTATCATGACTTACAATGAAACACTATGAAACCGGCCAAATATAGCCCATATGGGCTATATTTGGCCAATCGGTACGTTAACTAGCCTTTTTGCTGATAGTCGCCCTTTGGTTGCTCGCGGTTAGCATCACCTTGTCCACCTTGCGCGGAGGCTGTTGGTGGCAATTTCTGTGCTCCATTTGGAACTTTCGTATCCTGCTTCTGTGATTCTTGTCCCTGATTTTGCTGATAGTCGCCCTTTGGTTGCTCGCGGTTAGTGTCGTCTTGACCGCCCTGTGCATTCTTCTGTGGATTTTCGCTCATGATAATTCTCCATTCCTTGCTTCTTTACAAACAATAACACTCTGTTGTAGTACGCCCTACATTGTGTACACGTTACATACAATGAGAGGACTCAGCATATCCGTAACGCATCTACCAATCGTGTAAAAAGAAAACAAAGGGAAAGCACAAGAAGCTTTCTTTCTCTGCTAGTAGAGTTGGAGGCATGGCATGCATATCGTCACCGTCGCGCAAATGCGAGAACTTGAGGCACAGGCCGATACACAATACGGATTGACAGGACATATATTGATGCAAAACGCGGGCAAAAGCGCCGCCGATTTATTTGAAGCGCATCTTCTGCCACATCACACACTTAACGGCCTGGAAGTACTTTTTCTGATTGGTCCCGGCAACAACGGTGGCGATGGACTGGTCATAGCAAAGCATCTTGAAGAGGTGGGCGCGTTCGTTAGCCTTTATTCCTGGAAAGAGCACAAGCTGACCGTACGCGGAGAGGATGTCAACGAGCCGGAGACCGCGACGGAGCTAGAGTCGAGCATAGGTAGCGCGGATTATGTTATTGACGCGCTACTTGGCACTGGCAACTCGCGTCCACTTCCCGATGATATGCGTTCGCTACTTGCTCGTGTGCGCCAGGAACGCGAGAGGCGTCCAGACATGCAAATCGTCGCGGTTGACCTGCCTACTGGCTTGAATGCTGATACTGGCGAGGTCGACCCGGAGGCTGTACATGCGAACACCACTATCACCTTTGCCTGTCCCAAGCAAGGCTTTTTCTTTTTTCCTGGACGCGACTATATTGGCAAACTCTATGTAGGCGATATTGGTCTGCCGCCTGAACTTGAAAGCTCGCTACAGACAGAGATGCCGACGGATGATCTCGTGCGCGAACTACTACCGCCACGTCCTCTACAGAGCAACAAAGGCACTTTTGGCAAAGCGATGGTGTTCTGCGGTTCGTTCCCCTATCCTGGCTCCGCTTTTCTGGCGGGTAGCGCGGCAGGGCGCGTGGGAGCAGGATTGGTTACGCTCGCTGTTACCGAGAAAATGTTACCAATTTATGCTAGCTCATTTCATGAGGCCACATTTGTCATTCTGCCACCAGAAGAAGATGAAAGTTTCGCGCGCTCAAAAGCCTTGTGTGACTCTCTTGACGGCTATCGATCCTTGCTCATCGGTCCCGGCTTAGGTCAGTCACCTACTACACGCGAAGTCATTTTAGAGGTTCTTGAATATCTACGTTCACTGCCCGACGACAAACGCCCGCACCTTGTAGTAGACGCTGACGGCCTTAACAACCTATCTCAGCTTGAAAACTGGTGGACACTACTACCGAAGGGTAGCGTTATAACTCCTCACCCCGGCGAAATGGGTCGCCTCTGTGGAGGCATCAAGGTGTCGGGCGGCGACTTCGACCGTTTAGAATTGACACGCACGAAAGCGCAAGAATGGAATATTACGCTTGTGCTCAAAGGCGCATGTACCATCATAGCCTCGCCCGATGGTCGCACACGCATCAACTGGCTGGCAAATCCCGCCCTCGCTGGTGCTGGTACGGGTGACGTACTCGCAGGTATGACGGCAGGCTTCTTAGCACAGGGAATGCAACCTTTCGATGCTGCAAGTAGTGCCGTCTATCTCCATACAGTCGCGGCGGGTATCGTGAGCGAGCAGATAGGGCGTGCGGGCATGCTTGCCTCCGACCTGTTACCACAAATTCCACGTGCTATGTATAAAATTGGCCATGGATGATTGTTATCATGCATGAATTATCGCGCCTAGTAAAAAGAGAGGTGTTGTATGCGTATGCTTAATGGACGAATCGCGATTGTCACGGGTGCCAGTCGGAGCAGAGGTATTGGTGCTGCTATCTGCCGCGAACTGTCTCAACTGAATCTGAACATCTTCTTTACCTACTGGTCGCCCCACGACAAAAGTCTCTACGGACAGGAAGCCCAGGGACCATTCGAGTTGCTGACAGAGCTGCGGGAAACGGGTATACGCTGCGAGTGTGTGGAGGTAAACCTGAGTCGTCCCGAAGCAGCGAAGCAGATTATAGACATGGTAGAGAAGCATTTAGGTCCGCCTTCTATTCTTGTCAATAATGCCGCCCACGACGACTCAAACGTACCATTTGATCAATTAACTGCCGAAATATTGGATACGTATTATGCAGTCAACATGCGCGGCACAATGCTACTGAGCGTTGAGTTTGCGCGACGCTTCTCTAAGCCAATTGGCAAGGGCGGACGTATTATCAATCTCACTTCTGGACAGGGGGTAGCAGCAATGCCTGGAAAATTACCATATATCGCCACAAAAGGCGCGATTGAAGCCTTTACAGTCACCCTTGCCGCCGAGGGCGCGCCACGTGGCATAACAGTAAATGCTGTTGACCCTGGTCCCACAAATACAGGATGGATGGATGCAGAGCCGGAAGTCAAGAAAGCTTTGTTGGAGCAAGCACCCTTTGGACGTATCGGTGAGCCGGAAGATGCGGCTCGTCTCGTCACGTTTTTAGCGAGCGATGATGCTGAATGGATTACAGGACAGATACTTCACTCGCGTGGTGGATTTTAAGCTATAGTCTGCAATAAAGAAAACTACCATTGTGTCACACAATGGTAGTTTTCTTTATTGCAGGCTATCACGTAACTTTTTTAAGGCTATTTGCTACTACAATAGTAGACACATTTATAAAGGAGAAAAGAGCACGAGTAACGATAGTGAGCTAGTTGTATTAGCGCGCAAAGGCGATAAGCACACCTTTGGGCAACTGATTGAACGCTATACATGGATGGTCAAGCGTATTGTGATAGGCAAGATTGCGCATGAAGAGATCGCACGAGAATTAGTGCAAGAAACATTTCTGCAAGCCTATCTTTCGCTTGACCACCTGCGGGACGACTCGCGCTTCAAAAGCTGGCTCTACGGTATCGCGCTCAACGTCTGCCGGAGCTATCTACGCGAACAGAGAGCTACCATCCTTTCTTTAGAAGACTTGATGGGCGGTATGCACTATGATGCTAGCGATGTGCTTGACATGATAGTGGACCCGCAAACGCTGGTAGAGCAACGCGAACTACAGCAATTTGTGTTCGATGCCGTGCAAAGTCTTTCGCCCAAAGATCGCGAGGTGACGCTGCTATTCTACTACGAAGAATTAAGTCTGCAAGAAATCGCCTCGACGCTGGGCATCTCAGTTGTAGCGGTCAAAGGCCGCTTGCATCGAGCACGAAACCAGTTGAAGGAACTGCTTTCAGTACTGTACACAAAGCCCAGCATAGATGATACTTTTTATAGTGAGAAACAAAGGAGCAAGGCTAATATTAGAATGCATATTAACTAAATACGCATTAACGAGGCAACAGAACAGCGTGACATTATCTTACAGGATGAGCCAGGAAGAAATC
>CAXTUE010000317.1:0-6110 GCA_964247355.1 uncultured Ktedonobacteraceae bacterium
GCATCAGGTCACGCACAGCCCGATGCATCTCAACCCTCTCTATACTCTTGTCCAACCCGCGAGAAACAATTGTGTCCCATCGCTGATATCTGCAAACTGAGTTGGCTCACCACCATTGAGTGTGCCATAGAACATGCCGTAGGTATGTGTATTTTGATCGTATGATTGCAGGGCATAGTAGTTCTGATCGAACGAAATATTCGACCATGCGTATTGTGTATACGGGCATAAGGATTGTGCGTTTGTGGTATCGGTCGAAAGGCGTGTCAAGCCTGCGCCATCGGTGTTGATTTTCCATAGGCCATTCTTACTTGTATCGCCCACCGTATTTCCAACCATGAGCAAGAGCGTTGTTGGCGTGATTGCTCGTATAGACTTGATTGCCAGTGTATCAGTGCTGAAAACAGTTTTCGGTGTTCCTCCCCGTACATCTTGAATCGTGATGCTGCTTGGACCGTTATAGCCTTTTCCAGGACTATCATTCCCACTACAGGTGGCGAGGTACAGCGATTTCACACCATAACTTGTATCGAAACTTGTACAGTATTGAGTGCCAGCGACAACGTGCTGCAGGTCGCTATCCTGCTGCTTCGTGCCTTTTTGTATGTCGAGTAGATAGATGTCTTGTAGTGAGGCATTTCGTGTTTGAGGATTAAAGCCTGTCAGATAGACATGCGTCGTATCTAGCCATGTACGTGGTAAGTAGCCAACGTTGCCCTTTGGCATGAGTTCTGGCTGTACTGTTCCATCTACCACATTCATCAAATACGTCGTTGGCACTGCTCCCCCTGGACCTTCATCGAAGGCGACTGCCTGCTGGTTGAACGACCATTGGCTATTGAAGATACTGTTTCCGTCTGCTGCACAATAAAGCGTTTGTAATCCCTGTCCATCGACACGCACCATGCGTAGTTGGTTTTGCTTGCCGACCTTTGCATTGAACAGGACCCATTGCCCATCCTGTGATACTTGTGCCTCACTGATTGTAACGCCCGCCATCTTTACAATTTCGACCCCATGAGCCGAACCGACTTGACGGCGTTTTACCGTGCCTTGTAGCGGATTAAACTCGTTGACCGTATACACCAAATTTTGCTGCGAACCGGGTGCAAGTGGTGCTAGCACTGTAGCTCGTGCAGTTCCCGCGTTCGGACAAGTTGTAAGAGTAGGAGGCATGTTCTGTGTCACTACGGTCGTCGTACTTTTGAGTTGTGGCGTTATACCTCCTCTTCCATGTCTAAAACCAAAAACTTGTGGCGCGAGGAGCATAGTTCCTAATCCACCGATTAGCACAAGTCCAGCTATTATACTCATAACGATAAATGCTACCCGTGGTCGTCTTGGAGTGAGTTTCCCACTCGTCAAAATCTGCGGCGTACCATTGGAAGTATGTTGTGCCAAGAGGTATTGTTCTTCCAATGGCGTAACTGGAGCAGAGTGTTGCAACTCAACACGTGTCTGCTCTGTACCCACTACTAACTTTTGCTGTTCACTGCTTTGCTGTTTATGGTGTACTGCAGCATGCTCAATGGTAGGCAATGCCGGGACCGTGGCTTCTGAGGTAGAAGTATGTATCGCGGGAGAAAGTGTGTGCAATAATGCTTGCTGTAGTTCTTTAGGTTGCTTATAGCGTTTTGCTGCTTCTTTTTCCATCGTGCGCAACACTACGTCTTCGAGTTCATATGGTATGTGTGGATTGAGTTCACGGAGTGGGCGAGGCCGCTCGTACATCTGCTTAACTAGCACCTCCATAAAGTTGTCGGCGCTAAACGGGCGTATTCCTGTCAGCATTTCATATAACACGATGCCTACACTGTATATATCGCTGACCGGTGTCGATTTGCCTGTAATCTGTTCAGGAGCCATATAATCAGGTGTGCCAGCGATAGCGTGACCCGTCATGCTTGTCGTCTCACTAAGAATTGCGGTTGCATCGTTAGTCGAAATTGACGTAACCTTCACCAGACCAAAGTCGGCGAGCATTGGCGTCCCATCAGCTTTGAAGAGGATATTTCCTGGCTTGATGTCGCGATGAATTAAGCCACGGTCATGCGCGTATTGTAGTGCTTGTAAAATAGGTGCTATAAGTGAAACAACTTCCTGGGGAGGAAGTGTGCGACGTGTACGTAGCAGGTCTCGTAGCGAACCGCCTAGCATTTGTGGCATGACAAGATACGCACGATCATGCTCTTCGCCATAATCGTAGACGGGCAGTATGTTGGGAAAATCAAGTTGCGCGACAACACGTGCCTCGCGCGCGAAGCGTCGTAGAAAGTCTTGTGTCTCGCCTTCACGCGGTTGAAATAACTTGAGTGCTACGTCACGTTGCAAGTGAATATCCTGTGCCAGAAAAACCGTTGAGGTTCCGCCAGTGCCGAGAAGCCGCACAATGCGGTAATGTCCTATGATGCGCCCGATCATCTCGTCCGATTGCATGGCTATCCTCTTTCTCGTCAAGTGTCTATGTGTAGAGACGCTGCATCGTATCCCTTTTGTTGCACTCAGAATACCATATGTAACTTCTATAGACATGGTGTATTTGTCCTATGTTATAGGACCTGGTGGATTTGGATAGCAAAAATATGCTATATAGCATACGTACCCCTTTCGGCTGTTCTGTCCACCAACAAAACGGCACACTCATCTTCCGAGAGAAAAGATACTCATGCAAAAAAACTTTGCTATAAAACATATTCAGCAATACATAGGTAAGAAAGAATATAACTCATCTACAGTCTTCCATGATCTATGGCTAGCTGCGCTTGCTCGATTGCCTTATCGCTATATACTCTGGCTCTTTACCATGACGCGTGTGTTGCTTATTCTTGTGACCTATATTGGCGTAGTTCTACTGACCGTCCCAAAGTATTCGACAACGCCCACCTATATTCATACGTTGCTCCTGGCGTGGAATCACTGGGACGCATCAAACTATGTACGTATTGCCCAATATGGTTACCAGTATGTGCCTGACCTCGCGTTTTTTCCCCTCTTTCCAGCATGCATCTGGTTGATTAGTCATATCATTGGCAATTATCTGCTAGTTGGCATGCTACTGAGTAATCTCGCGTTGCTCGGCACATTACCAATTCTCTATCAGTTAGCACTAGATATCGCGAATGAGCAGGTGGCACGAAGAACTCTGCTGTATCTTTGCATTTTCCCAACAGCATTCTATCTTTTTGCGGCGTACAACGAATCGTTCTTCCTGCTCTTCTCGATAGGTGCATTTCTCGCCATGCGTCGTCAACGTTGGCTGCTTGCTGGCATGTGTGGAGCGTTAGCTGCTGGAACACGCTCTGCTGGCGTTCTGCTTGTGTTGCCATATCTGTGCGAATGGTGGCTTGCACGACAAAAAAATGAAGGAATGCACTCTGCAATAGCACTACTAAAGCTTGTTCCTATTTGCCTTATTCCCGTTGGTTTGCTCGCCTACAGCTACTATTGCTGGCGTACAACAGGCAACCTATTGATGTTTGCCGCTGTGCAATCTCACTGGGATAGACATACTGAATGGCCGTGGCAAGGCATCTGGCAATCGCTGTACCAACTCTGGGTGCTGCCCGTTGGTTCATTCTATCAGGTCCACATTCTCATTGACTTATGTGCAACACTGATGTTTATCGTTCTCACTGTTCTAGGATGGCGTCGTCTCCCTCTAAGTTTCACACTTTGGAGTGCAAGTCTGCTACTCCTGATTCTGCTCAATGCATCACCTGCGGGAGACCCGCTTGCCTCAAATCAACGTCTTATGCTAGAACTCTTTCCAGGCTTTATCCTGCTTGCGATTCTAAGTCAGAAGCATCCTGCTTTACACGAAACGATTCTACTGGTGTCTCTCCCGCTTCTCGCTACATTGAGTATTATCTTTTTGATGAATCGCTGGATGGTCTAGAACTTATGTGTTGCATCGTTCGCTAATTGCTGAGTCTCGCTAATTGGCTCAAGATTGACGACTATTGGCTCCTGCGAGTTGCGCACAATAACCCATTGTGAAGGTTCGTCTGCTGGATTTATTTCTTGATGAGGTACAAATGGTGGCACATAAATGAAGTCTCCAGGCTCTACAGACTCGGAAAATTCCAGGTTGTCGCCCCAGCGAATCTGTCCATGCCCCGAAACAACATAAATCACGGTTTCGAGTTTACCATGATGATGCTTGCCACTCGCTACATGTGGCTCGACAATAGTCACGCCAGCCC
Organism: uncultured Ktedonobacteraceae bacterium; assembly: GCA_964247355.1. Lineage (GTDB taxonomy): Bacteria > Chloroflexota > Ktedonobacteria > Ktedonobacterales > Ktedonobacteraceae > JBBQVS01. The sequence continues at coordinate 4,203 of CAXTUE010000317.1, forward strand.
AGATACCGACAGAACCGCCTAATTGTTGTGATACTGCCGCGACACGGCGCATTCCCGATGTCTGTGGCGTATTCGCATCGAACTGGTGTGGTTTAATAACACGCACACCTAGAGGTGTTTCATTCGCATCAGGAGTATTCATTGTTTTGTCTCCATCCATACCTGTATTTTGTGTCAACTATAGCACACAAACCTGTGATTGCCCAATCCTGCAGAGACAAAGAAAAGAGCTTACACAAAAGTGTGCAAGCTCTTTTCTTTGTCTCTTTTCTATCGGTTACGCATCGTCTGATATCTTGTCTCAAGGAAGAGACACGCAACGAGAAGAACTTCGGCAATTTTAACAGGAGTATCAAATGGATCCCAGAGATGACCTTGACTTGGGCTACCAAGAACGAACCATAAAGCGATAGTTAATATGGTATAGCCAATGAACGCCCAACGAATGGTATTGTGCAAACGTGCAAGCTGAGGAAGGAAGAATGCTACAAGTAGAGCAAGATAACCAAGCCCATTGAGTAGGAACCAGAAGCGAAGGTCCTCATCAGGCTGAGATGCAAGGTAAAGATGAGCACCAGCAGTAATAAGCGTTGTGAGAATAATCCCGATTTGTACAATTCCGATTTGTGGCCGCGACGATTGTGTTATTTGTTGCATGAACGTAATCTCCTTTTATATTAAGTATCGTCATGAGCACGGCATTTGTTGAGTGTCATTACGAATACCGCTCGCTTGTTATAGCAGACATACTACTCACGAATAGAAAATTCAAATAGTTTCGCTCTGTAACCTTACTTTATGTAATTTTACGAATTTCTTAAGAAATTTTAAGGGCTATATGCACAAATACTTGTGTATATGACCCTTGTACTTATGTACTTCTAAGCTGTTATTGTCAACTAGAAGAGTACCAAATTAACAGTGACAACACGTTTTCTTTCATTCATCAATGCTACCTGCGCTGTCTCTCCACCGTTGGGTGAATCATAGAGAGCTTTGTTATGGAAAGAGAACTTTTACAGCATTATGCTTGACAGAATATACACTGTAGTGTTATTCTTGGCACGAAGCAAAACAGAGAACGCGCAGATCAGGATTACTACACGGAAGCGTAGTCAAGTAGCGAGCCGCGACAGTGCAAGGCGGCAGATGGATACTCCGTCGAACCCACCTGAGAGCGTCAGCAAATAAAAACTGACCGGAGCCTCACCGTTATCACAGAGGTTCGGCTAATGTGTACGGGTCTGATTTTATCACCCCCGTCCCACCCCACTATCATGTGACGGTGCGGGTCTGATTTATCATCCCCTGTAGGGGTCTAATTCACTACATCTATCAGCCGACAAAGAGGAACTATGTTATACATATAGTTCAAAAGAGGTGGTACCACGGGGAAAATCTCGTCCTTCATAGGGGCGAGTTTTTTTATGCTCATTTTTAGGAGGAGAACTATGGCGAACGAAGAAAAGTATGTCGAGGAGATCGTCGATCAAGAGGACGATTTCTCAAAATGGTATAACCAGGTTGTGCGTAAGGCCGAACTTGCCGATTACTCACCTGTACGCGGCTGCATGATCATTCGGCCTTATGGCTATGCTATGTGGGAGAATATTCAGCGTCTGCTAGACGCACGTTTCAAAGAGACTGGCGTCGAAAATGCCTACTTTCCCCTACTCATTCCGCGCAGCTTCTTAGAGCGCGAGGCGGAGCACGTCGAAGGCTTCGCGCCGGAGTTGGCGTGGGTCACACAGGGTGGCGGCGAAGAACTTGAAGAGCCGCTTGCCATTCGTCCGACCAGCGAGACGATTATCGGCCATACCTACGCGAAGTGGATTCAGAGCTATCGCGACCTGCCCATTCTCATTAATCAGTGGAACAATGTCATGCGTTGGGAAAAGCGAACTACGC